>JAVZJF010000164.1:0-2774 GCA_038870935.1 Candidatus Anstonellales archaeon
AAGATATAATGAAAGAGATTCATAACCAAATTATTAATCTAAAAATTGATGAGGAGAAAAAGGCAAGAATATTGGCAATGGCAGGAGATTATGAGTTTAGAATATCAGAAGGATGTAATCCTAGGATACAATTAGAATCCTTTCTAGCTCAGTTAATTATTTTATAAATTTCAAATTATTTTAAGTTGCATACATGTTAAGAATCCTTCATTTAAAATATATTATCTTCTTACGATAATAATTTTATAATATGGAATGGTGGACAAAAACAAGCGAAGAAGTAATAAAAATTCTGAATTCCTCGCCAGAAGGTATTAGTGATGAAGAATTAGAAAAGAGGTTGAATATTTACGGCTTAAACGATATACCAAAAAGATTAGAAAATTCTGCCTTGAAATTGTTCTTAAGTCAATTCAAAGATCCACTTCTCATATTACTATTGGTAGCAGCTTTAATAGCTTATTTTACAGAAAGTGTAATAGAAGCTATAATTATAACTTCAATACTTATTATGAATTCTCTTCTTAGCTTTTTTCAGGAATATAAATCTGAGTTAGCGCTTAGAAAACTTTGTAAATATATAAGATATTACGCAAAAGTTTTAAGAAATGGAAATTTAGTAAAAATCGATACTAGATATATTGTTCCCGGAGATATAGTTATAATCGAGACCGGCGATAGAGTTCCAGCAGACCTTAGATTAATAGAGGCAGATGAATTGGAGATAGACGAATCTCTTGTTACAGGAGAGTTCTATCCTGTTGTTAAGGATACGGCTCCAATTCACAAGAAAAGAGTTGAACCACAATCCATGAAAAATATGGCCTTTATGGGAACTTTGGTTAAGAATGGAAAAGGCAAGGGAATAGTAGTTTCTACAGGTATGAAAAGCACTTTTGGAAAAATAGCAGGATATTTGCGAGCTGAAGAGGATCTCACAAGCTATCAAAGAAATATAAGAAAACTTAGCAGATTTTTAATGACGCTTGTAATAATGGGCTTGATTTTTATATTTATAATAAACTCAATTATTGGAAAAGAAGTTTTTGATGTATTTTTATTTTCTTTGGCTTTAGCTGTTGGTATAGTTCCAGAAGCATTACCAATAATTATAACAATAGGACTTTCAAGAGGAGCAATGAAGATGACTAGCGTAGGAGTTATAACAAAAAAGCTTGCAGCAATAGAGGATTTAGGCAACATGGATATCTTATGTATAGATAAGACAGGAACACTTACACAAAACAAAATAAAACTTGTTGATTATATGAATTTGGATTACAATAAAGATGAAGAAATCGTAATTCTAGCTTCAACAGCTCTTTCAGTTATTGAAAAAAAGGGAAGGTTTATTGGGAATTCTATTGATGTTGCTATTGGTGAGTTTGCTAGAAAAATATCTAAGAAAACGAGTTATGAAATCATAGATACTATACCATTCGATTATACGAGAAAGAGAATGAGTAGCATAATCAAGCATGAAAAAGATTATTTATTAATATGCAAGGGAGCTCCAGAAAGCGTAATATCAGTTTGTTCAAAAATGAAAAAACATAACAAAGTGTTTAAAATAGATAAAAGTTTTGCTGAAAGAATGTTAATCAATTTATTCGAGAAAGGATATAGAGTTATTGCGGTTGCTGAAAAGAGTATAAAAAAGAAAGAGAAGTATAGCAAAGAGGATGAAAAAGATTTAACACTTTTAGGGTTTTTGTGCTTTACAGATCCACCAAAAAGCGGAGTTAAGCAAACAATAGATAAGTTAAAGGAAATGGGTATAGAAATAAAGATCCTCACAGGAGACAATGCAATAATAGCAAAAAAAGTTATGGAAGATGTTGGAATAGAAGTTAAGGGAGTTTTAAGTGGTGTTGAAATAGATGCTATGGATGATGAAAGTTTGGTCAAAGCAGTTGAGAGAAATAACCTCTTTGTTAGATTAACACCAGAAATAAAGGTTAGGATAGTAAATGCATTGAAGAGAAATGGTCATGTTGTTGGTTTTTTGGGTGATGGTGCAAACGATGCACCAGCAATTAGATACGCTGATGTAGGAATCTCGGTTGAGAATGGTGTTGATGTTGCAAAAGAGGCTTCTCACATAATCTTGACGAGAAAAAGTCTAAAAGTTATTTTAGAAGGAATTTTAGAAGGTAGAAAAACATTCTGCAATACAACAAAATATATAATAAATACACTTTCTGCGAATCTAGGAAACATGACGAGCTTAGCAATAGTTTCTCCTTTTCTAGATTTTTTACCAATGTTACCATCTCAAATTTTGCTAACAAACTTGATAACAGACGGACCATTACTTTCAATCTCTGGAGATAATGTTGATGAAGAAGATCTAAGAAAACCTAAACATTGGAACATAAACTTTATAAGAAAATTTTGTGTAATTTTTGGTATAATAAGCTCAATTTTTGATTTTACTACAATGTGTACTCTAATTTTAATAGGAACAAGTATAGAAGTATTTAGAACAGGTTGGTTTTTAGAATCAGTATTGTCAGAGATATTAATAACTTTTGCTATAAGAACAAGAAAAAGATTTTACAAAAGCAAGCCAGGAAAAATTTTAATTTTATCCTCAGCTATTTTTGGCCTTTTAACTTTTGTAATAATTTATTCTCCAGTTGGCAACTTCTTTGATTTCATTTCATTAGAATTTCAATTTTTGCTAACAATAGTTCTCATTTTAATTACATACTTTTTCATAGTAGAGATATGTAAAGAAATACTTTACAAGAAAATTTTTGAATAATTTTTGA
>JAVZJF010000165.1:0-2716 GCA_038870935.1 Candidatus Anstonellales archaeon
CTATTTAATTTCAAAAGTAATAGAAATAGACTCTAATAAAACCTCTTTGAACTTTAAGAACAAATGCAATCATCAACATAATGATGAAAGAATAGAATTGATATTTAAAAAAGACAAAAAAATAATAATAAAAAAATTGAAGATAGATAATGATACAACCTATTTTCATAAAATATTTCATTTATGCTCAATAATGCATTCTTTAAAAAATCTATTAATTGAGATGAATTATGATAAGATAAAAGAAATTGAAAGGATTGAAAAAGAATATGAAATTTGTATAGTTCCTGATTTATATCTTTTTAAGAACTTTTCATTACCAGAAGAAGAAAAGAAGAAATTTTCAAACATATTAAAAAAAGTTCTTTCACGAAAGTAATATTCCGTTTATTGACACTAAAAGCTTTCAATAACATAAATTTTAAAAATAAAAGCTGTTAATTAAAGATTAAAATAGGTGGGCTTATGAAGTACCTAAAATTTGGAGACGATGAAGACGAAGAATTCGATGATGAAGACGAAGAGTTTGACGAGGATGATGAAGACTGGGATGATGACGAAGACTGGGACGATGAAGAAGAAGATGAAGATGAAGACTTAGATGACGAATTTGAAGACGAAGAGGAAGAAGAAGAGGACCAATAACCAGAAAAAAGTAGAAATCCATTTCCAAACTCACTTAATTAGTGATCTTTTTATTTTTAAAGTTTTTAAGAAAACCTTTCTATTTTTAAGTTTTAAATATGTATAAATAACTGATGAATAAAGAAGATTTAACTTTTGTGAGATTAATAAAAGTATTATTTTTGAGTTCGATTCTCTTTCAATCTATTTTTTCTCAAGATACTATGGAAGAATTTAATTTATCTAGACCAGAGACCATTAAAATAACAAAAATTGGTCAATATTCAAATGAACAAAACGTAAATTATGGACAGATAATAGATGCTGGGAAAATAGCACCAGGCCAAGTATTAGAAATAGCTATTATGCAAAGAGTCTTCACAAAAGGAAAGTTTGATATTGGTGGAACCTATGACAAAGTAAAAGTAGAGAATTTACCTAAATATTGGACAGTTGAATCTCTTTCAGGATTTAATCCAGTTTCTGTAAAGATAAAATTACCTCGATTTGCAAGTGATGGAATATATAATTTTACCATCAAATTAATTGACGAAGAACATTTAGATTACTTAGATGATTTTGTATTTCATGTACAAGTACAAGTTGATAAAAATATCATAGAACTTCATTCTAAAGACACTTATGTTGGAAATGCACAAGAAAACATTGAAATAGATTTTAGTATCACAAATATAGGTACGTATCCAGAAAGCTTTACTATTGAACTTTATGGACCTAAACTATCAAAGATTGTTTATTCAGATATATTACTTCAACCAAATGAAAAAAGAGTTTTTAGAACCATACAAAGATTTGGTGAAGCTGTAGATTATGATGCAACAATATATGTTTATTCTCAAAACAGCGATATCGTGAGTGTTAAAAAAGACATCAAAATAGTTAATAGAAGGACTCTAACATCTGATGTTCTATCTACTAAGAATGGAATATTATTATTTCCTCTAAATTGGATGCATTCATTTTGGACATACGTTGCACATTTACTAAGATAATAAATGGCTATATGATTATAGTACTTTTACCTTAAGCTTTTTGTCTATATGTATTGTTTCTTCAAACCTAATGCCAAAATCAGAGAAATAGAAACCAGGTTCAATCGCAAGTGTTTTATTTCTTAGATTTACTTCATGTTTTGTTTTTTGACTAATAGTTGGGAATTCATGAATCTCTAAACCAAGACCATGGCCTAAAGAATGTAATTGTTTAATTTTAAATGAATCACACTTCTTTGAATAATAAAGCGCCAAATCTTTCAATGTATTTTGCTTTTCAATTAGATCAACTACTTCTGAAAATGCCTTAATTGATTCATCATACATTTCAGCTTCTTTTGATTTTTCACTTTCAAAGAAACACCTCGTTATATCTGAGCAATAACTGTTATATTTAACACCAAAATCAATCAAACACATTTTAGATATCATGTTTTCAGAAGGAACAGCATGAGGAAATTTAGAGTTGAACTTTGAGGCAACAATTGGCTCAAAAGCCAATTCAAGTCCATTCTTATAGACTTCAAACTTTAAAATGTTAGCCAGTTGTTTTTCAGTAATTTTACCTGAAAAAATATCAACACTATTAATTGCACTCTTGAGAATTTTTTTTGCAAACTTTACAGATTCTGAAATTTGTGAAACTTCATAATTTGTTTTTTCTGATCTGATTTGCTGAAAATATAAAGAAGCATCAATTACCTTCTTACATTTGAAATTAATAAATTCGGAAGTACTTAATTTACTACCATTAACTAATATTTTTTTGTTTTTCAAGGATTTTTTTAATTCACTAAGATCAGTGAACAAATCAATTAAATAATAAATTTTTTTTGGTAATTTAGCTCTTACATTATTGGAAATTATAAAACTTGCCAAATCATAGCCCATAATAGAAGTATAAACTTCAATAGTTTGTTTAGAAAGTAGAATGTAGACATCGGGAATTTCTAAAGAAAGGTAAATCAAATTAGGATCCAGGGAACTAAAATTAGACAATAGAATATAATCAGAATGATATTTATCTAACACTTCTAAAAATTTTTCATATCTTTTTATAATTACGTTCATAAGAAGAA
>JAVZJF010000166.1:0-2711 GCA_038870935.1 Candidatus Anstonellales archaeon
AAATGGTTATCAATATTGTATGAATTTAGTTAAGAACTACAGTGTAATGTACCCGAATTGTACGAGTGTAATACAGAACGGTAGCAGGTATTGTGAGATAAATTGTATTGTGCAGTGTCCTGATATTACAATACGTTGTGGTAATTCAAGTGTGGAGTGTTTAAAGAACGCGTATCTTTACGAGCAACTATATCCTGGATGTAATTATTCAAAAAAATGTAGTTTATGTACTTATCCAACACAAAACCAAAATCTCACTAATTTGAGTGCTTGTTTAATGGTTATTCCTGCATGCGGTAAATCTTTTTCTGAGTGTACGGAATCTGCAAGGAGATTAGAACAAACATTCCCTGGTTGTAATTATACGCTTTATTGTTCAATTTGTAGATATAACACTACCGCAAATTGTCCGGTAATTTATCCTCCTTGTTGGAGCAGTGACAATAAGATATGTGAGATTGCAGTTAAGGAGATGGAGAAGAAGTATCTTGGGTGTTCGTATTCTTATCTATGCAAGTTTTGTCAGTATTATTGTGCAGACCCATATCCTCGTTTTGGAGGATATATAGAATCTATTAGTACTACGACTCAAAATACATACTCTGTTTCGTCTATTTCTTCTCAACAGAGCAATAATAGTTATTGTCCAGATATATTACCCCAAGTGCCATGTGGAAATTCGTTACAAGAGTGTTTAGATAAAGCATCAGCATATGATAGTAATTATCCTAGTTGTTCTACAAAACTAGCTCAAAGATGTTATTCTTGCCAATACAATAAAACCATAAATCTTACTCCATGCATAGTTTCTGGCTGCGATAGAGATATTTGCTCGGACAGAATCTATATTTCAAATTGTTTAAACAGGTCTTGGTCGAAATGCTATCAACTTATTAAATGTGAAAGAATACCAGAGCTAAATTATTCTTGCGGTTGGCGATACGATGAAAAGTTCAAGGAATGTTATATGAATGCAACAGGTGCAAAAACATTATGGTGCCCTGAGCCTGACAGTATAGTCAAGTCATACAAGATTCTAAATTGTACTAATGGCTATGAAGGATGTTATAGAGCAGCATATAGATTGAACCAGATTTTCTTAGGTTGTCAATATGAGAGGTATTGTGAGATCTGTAAGATGGAATTGTATCCAGTTTAGATAAAAAAAAATCAAAGTATTTTTTTAAGAAATAGCATGTTGGATGTGTTCCAACAATAATTTTACTATCTCAGTATGGCCACTCCTAGCTGCATGGACTAATAGAGGCCCATCATCTATTTTCAGATTAGGGTCAGCACCATTTATTAAAGCCTGTCGAACTCCTTCTGCATCTCTTCTTTTGTATGCATCTATTAATTGAGCATTAGCTTGTTCTTTTGCTTGTTTAGAAAGGTCATTTGCATAATTACTCAGATTCTCAAACATTTCATTAGATATTCCTTTTTGATGACTTTCATCTAAAGGTAAATCGCCTATGAAGAATAAAGGCCTAGGAGAAGGTAGATTAGTAGCAATATGAGGTCTTTTATTTCTGTTGATATTTTTCATATTTAAACACTTTTTACTATTGTTATTCTTATTGCTTTATATATTGTTACAAAATATTTAAAATCGTATGTTTTTATGTGCTATTATTTGGATTTGTCTATATAAAAGCATTAGAACTATGTTGTCATGGCCTCTATCTGTAGCTAACCTTAAGGCAGTATCTGCTATTATTGTTCATAGCGTTGGCATTAAATGATGGAATTTTTTGAAAAAGAGAAAGAAGAAGTTATTGTTTTGTAAACTTAAAGTTTTTGGTATAAACGGTATTTGTTCTTATAGCAGTATTTCAAATTCAAACATTTTATAATATAACCGAACAAAAGAGATAATCTTTAAAATAAAGAAACTTATATTTATGCTTATGGAAATTTATATCTCTACTAAACTGTATTTCCTTAAAAAGATTTTTTTATTATGGTTATTATATGTTTTTTGGCCTTATTGAATTTTTCATTAAGTGGAGCAATATCATCAGATGTTCCTACACAATTGCTGAAATATGATGAATTTGTTTCTACTAACATAAGACCTAATCATATTCTTTATTCTTACAAGCAATTTTACTGGGACTTTAGGAGTTTGATTTCTACAGATAAGAATTATTATGTATATAGATTAATTGATGCTTCTAAAGATTTAGAATTTAAGAAAACAAATAAATTATGTATTTCGATGAACGATTGTGAAGATAGGCTAGGCTTACAAGTTTTAATTAATAGTCTTATAAATTATACTAAAAGATCAAATGATTTTTTAATTTATGATTTAAATAAATTATCAATGGTTTTTGATTTACTCTATCTGACAAATTATTCTACTTCAAAACCTAATAATAATGAAATAGATTATTTAGTTGCAGAAGCATTAGTTAATAATGATATAGAGAAATTTAATAATCAAAGCAATAGCTTAAAAGATAGCCCTCTTATTGAGCAATCTTTTAATTTAAATGATTCTGTTATAAGTAAAGATCTTGAATTAATATACGTCGCTAAATATTGGAGCAATAATACATCTTAGCGAAATTTTATGGTATAAAAAGAGCTATAATTTTTCCATTTAGATAATTTATCAGAATTAAAGAAAAAATATAATTTAAACGAAAAATGTGCATTAGTTTTTAATCAGTCGAAAGTTCTTGAGGTTTCAAATAGAGATTATT
>JAVZJF010000167.1:0-2673 GCA_038870935.1 Candidatus Anstonellales archaeon
TTTTACGATAACTATTTGATTATTTTTAAAAATAATAAGAAAAGCTGTTTTACTATGAGACCATTGATCAAATTAATTAATGTATCGAAAGAGTTTAATTCATTCGTTGCCATTAAAGATATTAATTTTGAAATTTATGAAGGTGAAGTATTCGGTTTAGTAGGTCCTAATGGGGCCGGTAAAAGTACCATAGTAAAAATTCTTTGTACTATATTGGAGCCATCTAAAGGAACTGGTATAATTGCAGATCTTGATATTAAGAAAGATGGTGAACAGATAAGAAGAATTGTTGGCTATTTACCCGAAGAACCAAGAGTTTATGATTATATGAGTGTTATGGAGTATTTACGTTTATTTTCATCTATGTACAATGTAAATGATGAAAAAATAATTGAACTATTGATGAAATTTGATGTATATGAGCACAAAGATAGATTGATGGGTGATTTATCAAAAGGCTTGAAGCAAAGAGTTTCTATTTGCCGAGCATTGTTGCATGATCCAAGTATATTAATCTTAGATGAGCCTACTATGGGATTAGACCCTGCAACTGCACGAGAATTAAGAGAAAAAATTTTTGAATTAAAGAAATCTGGAAAAACAGTAATTATCTGTACACACTATATGGATGAAGCTGATTTTCTTTGTGATAGAGTTTGTATTATTAATAACGGAGAGATAATTGCAATAGACACTCCTGAAAAATTGAAAAATCTAGTTAAAAAAAATTCAGAAATTGAAGTTGTTTTTGATGGAAATCAAAAAGCTTTATCTCTTTTAGAAAAGCAATACAAAAAAAGAGGAAGAGCATTTGTATTTGTTGGAAATAATCACAATACTTTAATCGATGAAGTTCTTCGAATTAGAGAAAAATATAATCTGAATGTTGTTGAGATAAAAACTGTTTTACCTTCTCTTGAAACTGTTTTTGTAGAGCTAATAAAGAATAGAGAAAAATACAAATCCAAAAATAATTAAGTATGCATTCGGTGAATTGATTGAGCAAAAAATTTAATTATAGAATTATACCAAAAGAATTTTTTACATTTTTCTTCAATGAATTAAAAAATATATTTGAAATTAGATATTTATTATCAATTTTAATCACTCTACTAATTACAATTGCTTTATCAAATACAATGCTTGATATTTCAAAATCTTTTAAGGAAGGTGAATTAGGAACTGCTTTACCTATAGTAAGTAAACTTGCTACTGTAGGAATTTATAATACTTCTTATTCGGAAATTGTAAATGAACTTGAAAAAAGTAATTCATTACACGTAATTAAGTATTCTTCTCTTGAACAAGCTTATTCACATTTAAAAGATAATAAGATTCATGCTATTTTAATTGTTGATACTAATTCCTCAACTTTAATTTTAGGAAATAATAAAATGAATACATTTATTGAACAAATAGTAAGAACAACATTAGATAATCATTTTCGAAAGGATAAAAATAATGCTTTTGAATTAAAGGATGATGTTGGATTAGAAGAGCTTTTGAAAGGTATATTGTTGCCAATTATGCTTTTCTCTCCTTTATTTTTATTTTCGATACCAATTATTCAGTCAATTGCTTACGATAGAGAAAACAGAATTATTGAAATCCTATATTCTCTGAATATAAATAAAAAGTATGTTTATCTAGGAAAACTTCTTGCAGCTATTTTTTTCTCTGCAATTATGTGTTTTTTGTGGTTACTTATAATGAATTTGTTTGGTTATACTACTTATAATTTTATTGAAGTTTTCATCATTGTTGTTTGCATTGCTGCTTTAATCGTATCAATTAATGGTATGATATCTACTATTTCCTCAACAGTACAAGAAGCAAGTTTAAGTGCTTCTATAGTTAGCACAGTTATATTTGTTATATTATTTGGTTCAATGTTATTTAAATTGGTAAAGCCATTAGAAGGCATTTCAAATTTGACACCTACAACATACATTTCTTCTTCTGTTTCTTCGTATCAAAAAGAATTTCCTGTATTTCCATTCTTATTGGTTATTGTAATGACTTTAATATTCGCATTGATGGGAACTGCTGCATTTACTACAGAAAGATTTGCGTTCAGTCAAAAACCAGGCATTGACGAAATATTTACAGGTACCCTTAACATAATTTCTAATAATTACCTGAGAAGATTTATTGCTGCTCTCTTTTCTTATGTAATTACAATTCCTGTTCAGGTCATGTTAGTTTTAACTATATTTTTCTTAGGTTTCTCCATAGGGTTTCAGAGATTCTTTTCCTTTATTGACATAATTGCAATTTTGGCAATAATTACATTTTCGTTTAGTGAAGAACTAATGAAAGGTTATTCAATTAGAGCGTTAATATTCTCTAAAATAAATAAACAAACAACACTTGAAAATCATGAAAAAATTGGATTAATTGAAGGGTTTTTTATCGGCTTTCTTTTTGGACTTTTTGAATTAGTTACATTTTTTATAATGGTTAAAGTCTCTCCAGAAATAGTAATTTCTAGACTCTTATTTCCTAGAATTATTGCATTGTTAATTCATGTTATTTCATCTATTGCATTAGGAATTATTTATTCTAAATATCATAATTTCAAATTTGCCTTAGCTTTTGCTTCTTTGATACATTCACTGTATAACCTTACTATATATTTCAAATTTAGAAGTTTCATTTAGGCTGATACATATG
>JAVZJF010000168.1:0-2671 GCA_038870935.1 Candidatus Anstonellales archaeon
GTCAAAAATAAAAACATAAGGTTTATGGGTTTTGCACCAGAGGAGAAACTTATAGAAACATATGATTCATTTGACTGCTTTGTATTTCCTAGTCTTTACGAAGGCTTTGGCCTTCCAATCCTAGAAGCCCAAGCTCGTGGCCTTCCAGTAATAATCTATAAATACGGAAAGATTCCAAAAGAAGTAAGGAAATACTGCTTCGAGGCAGAAAGCCCAGAACACATGGCTCAGATAATAGAAAACCTAAAGGAAAACGGCTACAATGAAAAGCTAAAAGAGAAGGCAACTGCATATGCAAGAAGCTTTACCTGGGAAAAGACTGCAAAGGAAACGTTAAAAATTTATAAAAAGGTATCTATATGAGAATAGGCTTAATCGGCTCTACCGGACAGTTTAACTATAACTCATATTCAAGCAGAGAAAGATATATGCCGGAGTTATATAAAAATTTAAAATTACTAAATAAGGATACACATAAAATAATGTTTAACACGCTTCCGTTCATAGGCAGAGCATTTTCCATAACAGCTAAATCGCTTATAACAGACTTCAAAAACTATGATATTATACATAACATTTCACAAGATCCAATATACTTATTAAAAAAGAATAATGCGAGATTAATAACCACAATACATTTTTCGCCGGAACAGCCAAAATTCTTTTTTGAAAAAAATTTTAAAACAACGCTATGGCTCAATTCGGTTATAAAACTAAGTTTTATGCTACTCAAATATTCGGATCATTTAATTGCTAACTCAACGCAGACTAAGTCAGATATACATAAAAGTTTAGGTATTAGTAATTCCCAAATCTCTACAATAAGCTTAGGCATTGATAAAAGGTATTTATTAAAACCAAATTACCGAAAAAGAAACAATGATAACAAATATACTGTAGGATATCTTGGCATAATTGCATCAAATAAAAATATAATTTTTGCAGTTAAGGCTTTTAAACTGCTAAGTGGTACAGATTTGGCATTTAAAATATGGGGCAAACCAATGTTTTCTAATAGGTATTATAAAAACATAATAAACATAGCCAAATCAGATAAAAGGATCAATTTTATGGGTTATGCACCTGGAGATAAAATTATAGACATATATGATTCTTTTGATGTTTTTACATTTCCAACATATTACGAGAGTTTCGGTTTACCGATCCTAGAAGCACAATCACGAGGTCTTCCTGTGATAATATATAAACATGGAAAGATTCCAAAAGAAGTAAGAAAGTATTGCTTCGAGGCAGAAAGCCCTGAGCACATGGCGCAGATATTAGAGGATTTAAAGGAAAACGGCTACAACGAAAAGTTAAAGAAGAAGGCAACGGAATATGCAAGAAGCTTCACATGGGAGAAATGTGCAAAGGAAACGTTTGAATTATACAAAAGAATATCAAAAGATTAATTTACTTTATAGACCAAATCGCGTGGTGCTATGACAAATCCATATATATCTGTTGTTGTAATGGCATATAACAGGAAAAAATTTATCAGAAAAGCTTTATTATCAGTACTTGCCCAAACTATTAGCAAATCCATATATGAAATCATAGTGATTAAAGGATTTAAAGACAAAAAAATCGATAATTTTATAAAAAAAAATCAAATAAAAAGCATATACAATCCTGATAAGAGAGAAGGAGCAAGATTAGCTAATGCATATAAATATATAAGAGGCGAGATTATTGCATTTTTAGATGATGATGACGAATTTGTGAGTAATAAATTAGACGTAGTTTATAAATATTTTAAAGAAAATTCAGACATAGTTTTTTATCATAACTTGTATTGCAAAATAAATGCTGATGACGCTATAATCGATGAGCATACTCTTGAAGGTTCTGAACCAAAATCCTTATTAATCAATAATGAGGACAAAATAAAGTATATAAATATTGCAAGAAGAGATTTCTTGGTACAGGAAAATGCCAGTTCGATGGTTATAAGAAAAAAGCTTTTAGAGCATAATTTACAGAAGTTAAAAAAAATAGGCATCTCTCTAGATGCATTTGTTTTTTTAATTTCATTGTTGGATACCGGTAAAATTTTAGTTGATAACGAGGTATTAACACGCTATCGTGTTCATATACAGGGCCAAGTAACAAACGGACCTATATCCTCAGTTAGAAAATTTTGGTTACACCGCTCTAAGTATACAAGAGAAGCTTACAACGAAGCTCTTGTTCTATATAATATGGCAAAAAATACAAAGTTTGAAAACATGGCTAGAGTAAATTTATCTGAAACTAAGCTTTATTGTTCAATATACAATGGTGGGTATCTGCCAAGCATCTATGATTATTTCAGTTTTCTTATTGCCAGGCATTCAAAAGGTAGCTTATCCCTAACTCTCCAAAGCATCGCTGCGCAACTTTTTAGGACCCGAGTCATAAAATTAATATACAAGCATTATTTCGGTGAAAGAATGCAAGCAAACCCAAATCCGTGAAACCATGAAAGCCTTAATATACAGTACATATAAAGGAATGTTTTTAGAGAATATAATTTATAATGGATTCTCTACACTCCTTGGTAAAAACAGCGCATATTTATATAAACCACAGAACTGCAATCTTGCTGTTACTGATCCTGCATTCGTTAATGCTAAAAACATTGTAAAATATAGCGATATAAATTCTGAGATTGACAATTTTGATTACATCT
>JAVZJF010000169.1:0-2648 GCA_038870935.1 Candidatus Anstonellales archaeon
TTATTCAAGGATAATAAGAAATGGTCATAAAGAAGAAATAAATAATTGTCTAACTTTTTTGGCTAATCTCAATAATTATGTTTATAGCAGTAGATCAATGTATCAAATATATAGGAAATTGAAATTAATTTCACGCGATAAAGAAGTTACAAGACTTTTTGATGAATCAAGACAAATCAATGGAGCTACAAGCATAGTTGAAATAAAGAAACATGAATTATTTAATTCGATTTTAAGAAAATTTTATCTGCTTTATGATTTGGATAATCAAAAAGATAATGAAAAGAACATCAAATATATAATAAAAATATTTGAAGTCCTATATTGCTCACCTTGGTTTTATTCGAATTTATTTTTAGCAGAGAAAATTCACAACAAGTATTTGTTTTATGAGATTTACAGAGACAATGATCTCATTAGTTTTGTTCATGAAGCAATATTATTAAGGAATTCCTTAGCCTTGAAATTTTTACTTAATATAGGTTTTGCTGTAACTGGTAATAAAGTACTTAAGGAAATTTCTGCAAAACGATATTTTTCATTACCTCCATTGCATTTAGCATGTAAATTAGGCAACACTCAAGCAATTGATATTTTATTGGCTCATGGTGCATTAGCTTTTGTTTCAACTGTTGACAACGTATATCCAATTCATTTAGCTGCTGAGTCAGGAAAAATCAGAGCCATAAAAATTCTTTTGTCACAAGGTGCTTTTCTTGGCGTAAGGGATGATGAGGGTAAAACACCTTACGATTACGCAAAAAGAAAAGGACATGAGAAAATTTGTCGATTTATAATAAATTGTGCAAGAAATTTGTAGGTTTAATTTTTATTCTTAGTTAAAAATTTTAGAAATCTTTTATGAAATCAATCAAGCTTATTAATTGATGAACTCTTTCATAGTCCGTTATTCTTCCAATGTCTTCCCAATAGCCATCAAACAAATAGGCATTTAATATCTTTTTTTCTTTCAGTAGTTTAGGGAAAACATGGGAGGCAAAATCTTCTCCCTCTTTGATGTAATTAAATATTTCATAATTACAAACATAGATACCCATGTTAATTAGTTGACTCAAAACAGGTTTTTCTTTGAACTCTAAAATTCTTTTGTTTTCATCCACATCAACAATACCATATTCTAAAGGAATTCCTTGGACTTTGATTGCTAAAGTGGCTATAGAATCTTTATTCTTCATATGATAATTGATCATGTCTCTTATGTTTATATCTGTTAGATGATCACCCATCATAACTACAAATGGATATTCTTTGTCAATAATGTTTTTGCCTTCGATTATTGAACCTGCTGTATTCTTAGGTTTTTCTTCATCTTCAACTAAATATTCTATGTTAACACCGAATTTACTTCCATCTCCAAAGTAATTCATAATGTGATGCTTTAGATAACCTACTGTAAATATATATTTATTAATTCCACATCTTTTTAGATTTCTAATCACATATTCCAACAATGGCCTATTACCTATTTTTAACATAGGCTTTGGTAGAGTGTATGTATAAGGTCTCAATCTAGTTCCTTTTCCTCCACATAAAATAAAAGCTGTTATATTGTTCAGATCCAAATCAAAGTTTTCATGCACTTTTTTGCTCAAGTTCCTCACCTAAACATCATACTTTACAAAAAATTTTATTGCAAATATACCAAACAACAATCCACCTAAATGCGCAGCACTCCCAATACCAGACATATAATTGAAAGAATTTAAAAATTCTAATATTATCCAGAGAATTGCTGCCTCTTTCATTCTTAAAGGAATGAACCCAAATAATAGAATTACCATGTTTGGCATTAGAACACTTAGTGCCCCAAGAATTCCAAAGATTGCTCCACTTGCTCCAAGAGCAGGTGTTGGAGGAATAATCCCAGTCAATATTGTTATGTAATAGAGGAGTGAACCAGCTATACCTGACATTAAAAAGAATATCAAAAACTTTCTTTTTCCAAGTATATTTTCTAAGTATGGTGCAAACAAAAATAATGTTAACAAATTAAAGAACAAATGAGAAAATCCTCCATGTAAAAAAATTGCTGTTATGAACATCCAAGGCTGTAAGTTATTAGGGTCAAAGAAAAAAAATTGTGTAAAATCTTTTATTGTTAGCTGAAGTCCAAAAGTTAGGATTATTATGGCAATTAGCCACAATGTTGTTTCCATATTATCATCTCTTTTTTGAATATAATATAACTCATTTGCTATTATTAAAAACTGTTGTAAATCCATAATTTAACAGCAGGTGATGGTATGAAAAAGGTTGAGTTAACTAAATTACCTTACAAATATGAAGATATAGAGCCTGTAATATCTAGAAAGATAATGGAGTTGCATCATAGCAAGCACCATTTAGCATATGTGAATGGAGCTAACGCAGCAATGGAGAAATTGGAAAAGGCAAGAAAAGGTGAATTGCAGATAGATTATAGAGCAGTTTTAAGGGATTTGTCATTTCACATGAACGGGCATGTTCTTCATGAGATTTTTTGGCACAATTTACAAAAACCAGATGAAAAAAATTCACCTGGAGGAAAAATAGAAGATGCAATTGTTAAAGAGTTTGGCTCATTCGAAGCTTTCAAGAAAGAATTCTCTGAAACAGCCAAAGCTGTTGAAGGTTCAGGGTGGGCAATC
>JAVZJF010000170.1:0-2645 GCA_038870935.1 Candidatus Anstonellales archaeon
ATATTTCTGTTAATTATAATTATGCAACAAATGCTGGAGATATAATTAACAAAGGTGATGGTACTTATGAGTATTATTTTACACCTACAGAATTGGGAATATACAATATTTCTGTAAACGCAACAAGTACTTCTTCCTATGTAAATGCTGTTTACGAAACATTTTTTGAAGTAAAAGACTTTATAGAATTTGAAATAGAAAGAATAGGTCCAACAGTTATTTATACAACTGGCGGAAATATGACAATAAAAATTACCCCAAAAGTAGATTCGGAAATACTTAAAATCACTGAATACTTACCAAAAGATTGGAACGTATCTGTTGATAATGGAATTATTTTAGAAAGAGAAGATTCAAAAATTATAGCTTGGGAATTGAAATCTGAAAAAAATAAACCGATCTTTCTTAACTATACCTTTGACCCACCAGATATTTCTCCTATGCTAGGTTTATTGGGACCACTTAAAATTAGATTTAAAAACAACGAATTTAAGGAATCTAGAGAATGGAGCGTTGCAGTAGATACATTGTATTGGTTCTACACAGAATGGTACATAAGAAATAGATATAGTGGAAATGCTACTGATGAACTAACTCTTTGTAGAGGTAGTTATTACAATTTTACAATATTACTTCTTGAGTTAGCTTTTGATACAGATCTTCCTGATGCTAGTAATTATAATGGGAAACTTCAAATTTTACCTGAAGGCGGTGCTTCTTATTCTGACTTGCCAGCTTACGGATGGGATTATTTTGATGGTTTGGGGAATGTTAGAACTGTTCCCGGAAATGATTTAGCACCTACACTAGGTTGTGCCAATGGTGCTGACGATAATTGTTTTACTCATACAAGAGGAATAAACATTTCATCAAATGCTCCATTAGGGAACTATAAATTAAAGTATACGATCACTGGTCTTTCTGGGTATTTTCAAGAACAAACTAATATAATTAACGTTAGGGTAATAGACTGTAAGGATGTTAACTTAATTAGAAGAATAAAAGTTTATGGCCCATCTGGAAAATGGGGTTATGTGATTAAAGGTCATTTAGCAAGTATTGTAGTTCCCTTAGCTAACTATAATACCTCGCAAACTATTTCAGGTAATGTATCAATAAAAATTCTCGATGATAAGGATAATGAGTTGAATTGGTTTTTCTGGGACAATAAAACTCAAAGTTTTGCGATCCCTCCATCACCAAGTGCTCCATCATCTTATTCTCAGAATATCTTATTATTTAGATTTGAAGTTCCAGATAATGCTAGTGACATTACATATACAGCATTAGTTGAAATAATAACAAACAGTACAACTAACTCATATATAAGTTACTATGAACCTTTCAATCTTCAATTATCTGATGATGAAAACAAATTTCCTGTTGTAATATTTACTTCTCCACCTGTAGCTGGAACTGCAGACGATGCAGCTCGTGAAATTTATAGGTTTGCAGTTTGTAATTATGGAGATTATAATGTCACAAATGCAACTATAAATGTTTATCCTTTTGTTAAAGGTACGACTGCACCAACTGTTATAGAATCTGTTAACTTACCGTCTGCAACATCTTCAGCCGAATTGATCTATTGGAGAAATGTTAACATTTCAACATCAGATTGCTCTATAGCAGCTTTAAATGTCACTGGCCCAAATGAGGCTGGAATAGAAGGTGCATATCAAATAGAGGTAATCTATTATGATAAAACTCTTGATACTGAAGTATCTTTATTGAAATATGATTCAACATCGTTATCGGGAGGTGGTGCAAATGGTGATATATCTGGATCTCCAAACTTTAGGTTTAACGTAACATACTTACAACCTAATACCTCTGTTGGTATTAATTACATGCTACATGATACTGGTGATTCTGCTGGAAATGTTTATAGGCTTTTACTAAAAATACCCCCTGGACTGAATCTCACTTCTCTTAGCAGAACTCCTGATTTAGGATATCCTTTAGGTTCTCCTTATGAAGGATATGTTGTTAGCTGGACAACTACAATTTCAACAACTTCAGGTGATACTGTTACAACGATTTCTATTTCAAATATGACAATTTCTACTGGAAGTATAGGTTATTTTACTCCTGGTGGTAAGGTTTTTTATCAGCATGAGATAGGACACGGAGGTGGTAGATTAGCTAAGTGGTATACATACCAAGAAACACCTCTTATCCTTTTGGGGTCATGGATAAAAACAGTAAGATATTATAACACAACATCCTCATATGAGCAAGAAGGCCTACCCTCAGAGTTTGGTTGTGGTAATTTTACAACCAAATTACAAGTTTTTAACAAAGGTAATTTGCCAGCCAATAATTTCAACGTAACTGAAAATAAGGATAACGTAAGTGTAACTCATCCTGGAGATTTACAATTCTCAAGTTTCAACCCAACGCCTAGTTACTACATTCAGTCTAGACTAATTAACTGGGATGGTAGCATAAACTTTGATGTTAGAGGAAAAGATAACTCAAAAAATTATTCTTACTTAATTTCTGTTCCTTACCAAACTAATGGAACTTTCACTTTCTTTGCTCAACCAAAAAATGCAAGCTTAACATTTTACGACGAAAATTACACAATTTTTATAGCATGCGGTGCTTCTTTAAGCGTTAGCGAGCCCACAACTAAAAAAGGA
>JAVZJF010000171.1:0-2606 GCA_038870935.1 Candidatus Anstonellales archaeon
ATGTTAACTTATATCGATGCGCTTTCAAAAACTAGGCATATAAATGAAGCAAAAAGGATATGTTTAGAACAACTTAATAAAAAATTTGAGCCTGACTTGCTATCAGAATTAATTTACTTAAGCTTAGATTCTAACGATAAACCAATGCTTAGTTACATAATGAAAAGGTTTAAAGATAAACCTGAACAATATAAAAGTCTTACGCCATCTTTTATATATTTATATTTATATTTTGAAAATGGCCAGAAAGCTTTAAATTTAGCAAATGATTTACAAAAAAATCCCACAGTCGACAATGAACTTTTATACGCTGATGTAGTATCGCTTTATGGTGATCGTGAAGAGGCTTTGGGTATTAGACATAAGGCTTGGGTTGAGATGAAAAAAGAGCTCAAGTCTAACCCACAACTATTTAACGATGCAAATTTTCTAGAAAACTTTTTAGGAGTTTCAATGCGATTCGATCATTATAAAGAATTTAATAAGATTTTAGACCTTTCTAAAAACATAATACCATTAAACACATATTATGATTTTAAGCTTTCTTATGAACTGTTCCGCAATCATAGAGAAAAAGCTTTGTATTTGCAAAAAAAATATAAATATATTCTAAAACCATGGATGATGCTTGATATAGCACTTTGGAACAGAGACACTTATTTACAAGAGAAATTGCTTAAAGAATGGTCAGATACACTACCTATAAGAGATAGGGTTGAAGCTTTCCAAGAGACAGGAAATATAGGCGGAGCTTTTGAGTACGCATTTAAAGGTCTTGAAGAAAATAGAAAAGATTATTTGCTTTATGATCAGTTCAGAAATATTGCAAATAATTATTCTAATATAGTAGATTTCAATACTCAATATATAAGTTGGAATGGTTATCGTGAAGCATCAGAAAATATTTCTTTTAAATATCATTTCCCTGGAGGAATTATAGTGACACCTTTCATACAAATTGGCAAAGAAATATCCTATAATACAGGGGATATTATTAATGTTCCATCTAAACACTATAATATCGGGATAACATTCGAGAAAGAGTATTTAAATTACAATCTTAAAGCTTCACTCGGCGTAATTTCTTCTTTATATACTAATCCCTATTTTTCAATTAATCCGTCGTGTAAAATTACAAACTCCACAGAAGTTGAATTTCTATATGGAGAGCATGTAGAAACCGATGATAATTTATTTTTATATCTTGGCGGCCTAAAGAGAGAACTGCAGGCAAGCTTGCGACAAGAGGTTACGCAAAGAATGTCTTTTAATATTTCGGTTAATCACGATTGGTTTTTATCACAAAATAATAAAACAATTGGTAGCGACAATGGAATATATTCAGAACTTGATTACAGGTTGAGAGAAGCTTATCCTGATTATACGATAAGAACTTTTTTACAAGCGGAGCGCTACCATCAGAATGGAGGAAAAGGTGATATAGCAGAATTGTCTCCATATTCTAATTTTGACCCATTGCCATCAAGTTATAACTTAGGAGGCATCGGTTTTTCTATTGGTAATAATTACAAAGGCACACTTGAAAATCGCTGGAGACCATTTTTAAATGGCGATTTGTTTTACGAAACAAATTCGGGTACGGGTTATGATGTAGGCGGCGGTTATGGTGGTCCTGTTTTAGGAAATGACAATTTAAGTGTAGCCACAAGTTATTATACAAACTTCCATGGATCATCATCTTCATACTTTCAATTGTCAGTTAGTTATAAAATTTATTTTTGATAAAGAACACTTAAAAGTTAATTGTAGGAGGTTTTATGAAAAAATTATTGTTATTGCTGGAAATGCTAATTTTAGGGTCTATTGTATCTGCTTGCGCAACATTTGTGGTGAACTCTAACAATGCAGAACTTAACAAAGAAGCCACATATCTTGTTTGTCCATTCAATAACTACACTGAGACTCCTGATGCCGGCAAAAGAGTTGCGTCAATGCTGAAAGGAATTTTGTTGTCTAAAGATTATAAAGTTTTAGATTCATATCAAAATGAAAGTAATGGCTTGTCGGGAGTTGATACACAAGAATGTCTACAAAAAGCTCGAGGAAAAGGCATCCAATATTTAATAACTGGTAGCGTTAATGAATTCAGATATAAAACAGGCATAGAAGGGGAACCTGCTGTGAGCATAACAATCATAATATATAATACATCTGATAATAAAGTTATATGGAGTAGCACTGGTTCCGCAACAGGATGGTCAAATCAGTCTAGAACAACTGTTGCGCAAAAGCTTTTAAACAAGCTTATGCATTTATAAAATTCTACTTAACTAGCCAGTAAAATTGAAATTATGATTCAATTTTACTGGCTCAATGCTACTAAGGCAAATTTTCAAATTTTTGAGGACCTAATAATTGTAAAATTACATTTTTTAAAGTTTCACAATCAACTTCTTTTGCTAATTCGTTTGCATTGCTTATAATCTACCCCATATTCAAGACATAATTTTTGGAATTTTTATTCCTTCCAAAAATTATGCCAATGGTTTAAAATGTATTTTTTGAAGTGTTTGTAAATTTAAAGCATTAGGGGGTATTAAAAGTGAGCAACAGAAGAAAAACATACTCAAATGAATTTAAAACAA
>JAVZJF010000172.1:0-2604 GCA_038870935.1 Candidatus Anstonellales archaeon
TTGTATTTATCAATAAAATACAGTAGGAATGTTGAAATAAAGGCAAAGACAGATAAATGAATACCTAGAATTAATGAAGGTAGCATTAAATCACTTTATCCTTCTATCAGAGATTCTTTCAAACATTTCTTCTACTAAAAATAAATCTTTATAATTAATAATAGGTAAACCAAATTTTTCTTGGTCATCTACAATTCTTGGGCATGCTGTATTTAATATTCCATCAATTCCATAAAAGTTTTTCACTACATGATCATAAAGTTCATCAGCAATTAGATAAAAGCAATTTTTTCCTAATTTATTAAGCCTTTTTTTAGCTAATTTTGCTTGATTCAAATAAAATTGTCCAACTTTGGTAGATATAACTATTCCGATATTTTTTGCATGCACAAATTGCGCAATTGCTAATAATCGCTTTTTATATAATCTTTTAATTTCTTCATTTCTTTTTTCGAGTTTGTTATCAAAAGGATCATATGAATATATTTCAATTTCATCAAATAATTTTTCATTATTTGTATATGCTAAGGCTTTAATATGAAAAGTACCTGAGCCTATGTATAAAATAATGTCTATTTTTTGTTTTGATAAAATTTTTTCAACAGATAAACAATCACATCCTAAGATTTGTCCTTCTTCTGTAGCGAAATATCCAACATCACTAAAAACTTTGCAATTTAATTGCGATAGTTTTTCTTTCATATAATTTATTTGATGAGAGTGCTGAACTGTTGTTAAAATAATAACACTCTTATTCTCAAAAATAGATTTATAATCAATAATTTTTTCTAACTCGACATCAATTCTCCAAGGAATGTATTCTACCTCAATATCTAATTTCTTTTTTACAAATTTGTTGTGGCCAAAATGTATAATTTTATTAACATTGAGAATTTTAGCTTCATACAGAAGCAAATCACAGGCACCATAACAAGGCTTTGCAGAAATGAAAACATCATAACCTTCTTTTTGATATTTTTCAGCTTCAAGAAGAGCAAATTTTTTAAGGCCTTCAGGAAATTGCAAAAGAATTCTTTTGTTTTTCATGAAGCAAAATTAAAAACAAATGTTTAAAGAAGTATCACTTTTACATACGATAATTTTGTTTTCTCTTACTATGCGTTTATAAATACTAATTACTCATTCACAATATATGCAAATGCTTTCTGTTCCAGGTAAAGTATTATTTTTTGGCAGCTATTCTGTTTTAATTAATGATCACATTGCGCTTAGTTTTGCAGTAACAGACTTAAAAGGTAAAGGAGTGACTTCTTATTTCACTACAGGAAAAAGGAGAATAGTCTCCGCTCAATTCAAAATATACATAGAACATAACTATGAAAAATTTTATGAGAGAAGTATATTGGTGGAATTTGCTTACTTAATTGGAGAAACTTATTTAAAGGAGAAAAAACTATGGAAAAAAGATGTTTTTATTAACTTAATTAATAGCCCAATTTTTGGCACGATTGAAGGAAAAAGTGGATTAGGAAGTTCTGCTGCTGTTGTTATAGCAGTTATAAGGTCTTTGTTCTCTGCTAATGGTTTAATGTGCAAAGATTATGCTAATGAAATACATAAGCTTGGGCAAATAACAAATGCATTATTTACAAAAAAAGTTTCTAGTGGATTTGATATTGCTACTTGTGCACACGATACAACAATAATCTACAAAAGATTTTATCCAGAGATAATAGAGATACCAGAAGGGAATGTAAATTCTGATAAGCTAAGAGAAATCGTAAAAGTTGTTGATAAAGATTGGCAAGGCATGTTTGTTAAGCAATTTATAGTCCCTTCTGAGGTCGCACTTCTGTTTTTCAATATAAAAGACAGAAAAACAGACACTATTGATGCTGTAAAAAAAGTATTTCATTGGAAATCATTAAATCAAATTAAATTCAATGAATTGATGAACTTACAAAACGAATTGGATGCAAAAGCAATAGAAGCACTTAAGAACAAAGATTATTCAGCTGTACGAGAGTACACTCACAAAATTAGAGAAATTCAAAGAGAGCTTCAAAATAACCTTAGAAAAGATTTAAACCTAGAGGATGAAACAACATTTATTGAACCTCAACCAGTCAAAGAAATTATTGATATTCTTGAAGAAGAGTTTAAGGATGATGTAATTGCAGGCAAAGTACCTGGTGCAGGCGGCTGGGATGGATTTTGCTTTTTAGTGAAAAAGACAGATTGGGATCCTATAATTAAGCGAACAATTGAATTATCCAAAGAAAGAGATATCAGTGCAGAATATATTCCTTTGAGAATTATATGAATTAAATTGCAAGTTTGCTTTTTTAGAACAAATGCTCATCAATTATTTTAACACCAGAGCCTGCTTTTGATTCTATAAATTCCTCAATTTCTTTTATTTCAGACAAATAATTCTTTATCAAATCTACATCTTTTTCATCACAAATAATTTTTACTTGATGTCCCGCATCAATTGTAATGAAAGCATTTATTTTATGCTCCTCTCTAAGATGAATGATACTTTTAATAATCTTAAGAGTTGTTTGATTCCAGTATATAATTGGGGGAATTGAAGTAATCATTGTTGCATGCATCTTAAATGCATTTTTTTCTGCTGTACTT
>JAVZJF010000173.1:0-2562 GCA_038870935.1 Candidatus Anstonellales archaeon
TAACATTAAGGTATTAGATGAATATTTGCCCAATGCAAAATTAATTAGAGAAATGATGGGCTTTTACGCTAAAGGTATGAAATTAAAAAGTAGAGAATTAGGTGGATTTCACTTAATACCCTGTAAAATTGAATTAACAAACACCAGAAATAAAGATCTGATAAAAAAATGTTATATCATACTACCTGAAAAAACACATTATAACTTTTCAGTTATTGAACTCATTAGTGAAGAGCACTTAAGAAGCACTTATGAAATTCATGATGGGCAAATACTAACTCTAATAGTATAAATCAAAAATGGGAATTTCATGAAACTTTTTTTGCATATTGATTTAAACCAATTTTTTGTTGCATGTGAAAGGCTAAGAAACAATAATTTGATAAACAAACCTGTAGTGATAGGAGTATATTCTGGAAGAAGTGAAACGAGTGGTGCTGTTGCTACAGCAAGCTACGAAGCAAGGAAATACGGAATAAAAAGTGGTATGCCTTTATCAGAAGCATATAAGATAGCTAAAGAAGTTAAAGAACAAGAAAAAATTGAAATAATCTTCTTGAAACATGATTTTGAATATTACGAACAACTATCAAATCAGATATTTGATGATATAAAAAAAATTTCTAATATTCAGCAAATAAGTATTGATGAATGCTTTATTGAATTAGATAACTCAAATTATGAGGAAGCAGAAAGACTCGCTAAAAATATTGAAGCAATAATTAGAAACCATGGTTTAGAATGTTCCATTGGAATTGCAAATACACAAATTACAGCTAAGATAGCAAGTGGAATGAAAAAAGGTATTTTGTTAGTTAAAAATGGAAGAGATTTTATCTCGGACCTAGATATAAGTGAAATGCCAGGAATAGGTAAAAAAACTGAAAAAATTCTTAGAGAAAGAGGTATCAATAAGATTGGCGAATTAGCAAATATGAATATTGCTGAATTAATAAAACTTTTTGGAGAAAAACATGGAAAATATTTGTTTAATGCATCAAAAAATTTAGAGATTTATTACCTTGAAAAAAACTCTGAAAAAGAAAAACAAATTTCTAGAATAATTACTCTTAGACAAGATTCATATGATTATGAATATCTTAAAATTAATTTGGAACAACTAATTGAGGAACTTTATAATGAGATTCAAAAAGAAAAATTTTTGATAAAAACAATTCAGATATCTGGAATTACTAATGAATTAAAAACATTTACAAAAAGAAAAACTTTATTGAATTATACTGATAATCCTTCTGTTATTAAAAAAAATGCATTTTCGTTACTAGAAGAATTCACTAAAAAGCTAAAGGATGAAAAAATTCTTTTAAGAAGAATCGGAATTTCTTTTAGTGATTTACAATACGCAGAAAAACAAACTAAACTCTTTTAAAAAGAAATGAAATAAAAGAATAAAAATTGTTTGAGATATGTGAATTTCATGAACCACGTATTTAACTTACCTAATTCAAAACAAACAAAATTCAATAATAGAATTATTAAATACAAAAAATATTTGTTAGCATCTACTCTATTAATTTCAACTACTTTGTTGATTAATAATTCTGTAAAAGCCCAACAAAATAATGAAACACCTAAGAATGAGATGAGTATCAACAAAATGCAAACCATTAATGAACATGAAAAATATATCCTAGAGCAGCAAAGAAAAGGTTTTGTGAGAATATACGGTCCTTTACCTGATAACAAAAATGTAGAACAAGTAAAGACTGAAATGGAAGAATTAAGAAATAATCAATTTAGAAGATTTATCACTAATGTAGATAAAACAATTGAAAATACCATAAGTAAAACACTAAATAATGTTATTGCTCTTTTTAATTACGTTCTTTACTCCACTGGAAAATTTATTTTTTATATTGGTATCATTATTTTTGGATTTGTTTTATTAGAGCCTGTAATCAGATTTTTTAAAGAACATGCAAAACGCTTTAAATGATGACAATTATCTTTAAATAAACTTTTACGTAAGTTAAAAAACGCCAAATTTTTTATGCAGGGTTGACAGAGCGGCTATGTGGCCGGCTGCAGTAATAAATTATTTATTACTGCACTTGCTCAAGGGTACACGCAATGTAGAAACCGGCATAGGGGGGTTCGACTCCCTCACCCTGCTATCTCATAACAATTTTAACTATTGCCTATTAAAGATCTCTAATTCTTGTTCAACCTTATGAATACTACCACTATCATTCAACTTATTTCTTTCGTCATGGCAATCTAAGTTATCATAAACTTCATTATTAAAATCACAGAATATCATTTTGTTCAAAGATAGTTGATTTTTCATGGCATCAACAGCTGCAATTATAATAGGATATTCTGCAGGCGAAGAAGTCAAAACAGGATGAGTACCTATTTGAATGGTAATCAATTCTGAAATAGTCATAGATTTTTGTACACACAACCCTATTAAGTTCAAAATTTCAGCAACATATTTAGAACCAAATACTTGACCCCCAAGAATAACATCACTCTCCCGTGAAAATATTAGTTTAACGTAAATCTCTCTTGAATCAGCAAAATACTTATGATGCTGATCAT
>JAVZJF010000174.1:0-2538 GCA_038870935.1 Candidatus Anstonellales archaeon
CTTCTGTGTTTTTAAAATCACTATCTCTAAGACAATTTGAAATAATATATGCGGTTAGAAGAATCTCAGGGTGATCCATTTGAGTTCTTAAAATACCACGCCCAGTATCGTAACCCAATTTGATTATGAAATCTCTATATCTTTTTGCTCTTTCCTTTACTACATCAAGAGGCTGATTTCTAGCATTATAAGAATCTAAATCACCTAAAACAAATTGAGTATATAAATTATTTCTTTGAAGATTGATAGTATTCATTATTTGAGCAATTGTTCCCATATGTGGACTTCCACTTAATCCAACACCAGTTGTAATGATAGATCTTTTACCTATCTCTAAATATTGAGAAAATGTTCTACCATCATGATGACATAAGAATTTCTTTTTAAGGTAGTCTGTATTTGCAGTTTTTAGCCCGAAATTAATTGGTTCAAATTCAAAAGGATCATAGCCATACTCTTTGATTATTTTCTGGTAATATTCTTCATTAAATTCTACTTTTGGTTTTTCCATATTTATAATAATTTTACTAAAGGTTAACTTTTTATTTTTAACTATAAATAACAAAAAATGTTGTATGTACGAAGAATTAAATAAAGAGCTCTTCAGTATTGTGGTAAAGATTGGAAAGAAGCACTTAAAAAGAAGTAATTTTAAAATCCAATATATTCCTCAAGGGAAAATATATCATACATTTAAGTTAACTACAGCAGATAATTCATATGTTGTAAGGGTAGGCGGTAAATTAAGGAGATTTAAATGGGGAGATTTAAGATCTGAAAAATGGGCTTATGAACACATCAAAGATATTCTTCCTGTTCCAGAATTTTTTGAAATAGGGGATATGTGTGGGGTGGATTATTCAATAGCATCTTTTATACCAGGGGTTGTGCCAAATCCTACCGATATTAATATTGCAAAACTTGCTGGTACGATTCTTAAGAAATTACATTCACAAAGGTTTTCAAGATATGGAGATATTAATATTTCAAACGATGAGGGAGCTTTCATTTCTTGGTCAGAGTTTATTGAAAAACATATACAAACTTACATAGATTTGCTCCCAAGAAACATAATTCCAGGTAAATATTTAAATCTTCTTAAGCAAATACACCAAGAGACTAATTTTACGTTAGAAGGTAGTCTGCTACATGGTGATTTTCAGAGAAGAAATTTATTAGTGAATAACGGAATAATCTCTGGAATAATTGATTTTGACAGATGTTTAATCGGTGACCCATATTTTGATTTTGGACCAATTCTTTATCATTGTGAACAAAATTGGACCAATAATGTAATAAAAGGTTATTTTTCAGATTCGTCAATCCCAAAACATTTTTATAACAAAATATATCTATACGCATCTGTACGTGCATTAAACGTGTTAAGTTTAATATATGTCGAGAGAGGGTTTATCGCACAAAATGTGCTAAATGATTTGTACAAATACCTAGAGTTAGGGTTTAACTTGATTAAGATATAACTTTTTTGACAATTAAATATTTTATTCTTAGCTGAACTAGTATCTAATTATGAAATTTGGAGATTCTATCTATGTCGAAAATGAATTAGAATCAAGATTGATAGAATGGAAAAATAAAAAATTACCTTTTAATTATGTTGAGGTTGTTTTATCTAAAAAACTTGAGCCCAATACGTTTTTTGAGACTCAGCTTCAAAAAGTATGTACCCAAGTTAATATTTCGGTAGTTCATTTACCAGAAGTAGATTTTAGCGCAGATTCCCTCAAAAAACTCAAAAAATTTATCACTATGTTTTCTCGCACTGGATGCAAACTTTTCAATATTCACTTATTCTCTTCGATAGTTCAGCTAGATGTGAATAAAAAAATTCCATTTTTAAGGAAACTAGTAAAGTTTGTAAAACAAAAAGATGTTATCTTAACTCTAGAAAATACAGAAGAACCACCTGAAATATTTAACAAGGTGTTTTCTAAAATTCCAGAAGGTTTGAATTTTTGCTTAGATGTAGGTCATGCAAACCTTTTCACTAACAATAATTACTCCATTAAATTTATCAATATGTTTAGTTCGAAATTGAAATTAGTACATGTTCATGATAATTTTGGTGGGAATTCTGAATCAGACGATAAACATTTACCATTAGGGAGAGGTAGTATAAACTTTAGGAAAATTTTTAATAAGTTAAAGTCAGTAGCCTATGACGGATTAATTACCATTGAGCTACCCTGGTCTTCTGAAGAGGAAAGAATTCAGTCCTTGAACTTCATCAAAAAATTAATTTCAACAATTTAATTAAAAAAATCTATCTACTAACTTCTATTTCTTTCATATCTTCTAAATATTTCTTTCCAGGACCATCTAAGAAATATTTCCTTGCTGGCCTAAGAAGATTAATAAGTTCAGAACTTACACTTGATTTTAAATCAGCTGGATGTATTTTTCCTGACATATAATCTTTTTCTAGTTCTTGGTATGTTTCATAGATTCTTCTTTCGTGAGTTTTTACATTAATTATCTCAAATTCTTTTTCTCCTCCTCTAAATAATATATATTTTG
>JAVZJF010000175.1:0-2524 GCA_038870935.1 Candidatus Anstonellales archaeon
GATTATTGATGGGAGTTATAATAGGTTCTGTAGTGTTTCATTTTTCAGTGAAATTTTATGAATTTATAAAGAATTTGAACAACGGACATGCTTTATTTCCATATCAAAAAGTAATTACTCCTTTATTGTTCTTGACTTTTATAAGTGTTAATACTTACATCATTCTTTCAGTTTATGGTATTTATTTACTTTAGGTGAAAATATGAATGACGAAATTAAAGAAAAAGAAATAACTGAATTCCTAAACAAAGTTGAAAAAATTTCAAAAGAGAAAAAGATTGATTTGTCATCTGATGAGGACTTAAGCATAGGCATAATGAACTTAATTAGCATAGAAGAGCATTTGTTCTTTACTGCTCAGAAAACTGGAAAAGATGATTACTATAATATTTTATATGAAGTTAGAGAGATGCGAAAACGATTATTAAGGAAAATAATAAAGCAATATGAAGGAGAAGTATGGTGCATAAGTAAGCATTTATTAGCTTCTTCAATGAGATTAATGGAAGTAGGGACAAAAGCATTAAATAAAGGAAATTTAGAAGAAGCAAAAGAGTATTTTAATGATGCATATATGCTTTATTCATTGTTTTGGGCACTTAATATGAACATAGTTAAAAGTTCTGAATTAAAGGAAAAAATTAACATTAATGTAGAAAATGATGAAGAATGCCTGGAAGAGCCAATGGTTGAATCACAATTAAATGAAAAATCCTTAGCTAAAAATAAAATAGATTCAAAAGAAAGAGAAATTGAAATTAAATCTTTTACCAAAAATGCAGAAAAAAATGAGTCTTTCTTCTCCAAAATTAAAAACCTTGTTAAAAATACTTTGGATTGTTGTATCGAGTGAGTAAGTTAGTTCATAATTAAATTACCATTTACCAGAAGCCCCTCCGCCACCTGACATGCCTCCTCCAAAACCTCCAAACCTTCCTGAGCCAAATGAGCCTCCAAATCTATCTCTCTCAGAAGTCCATGTAGAAGTTCTTCTATAACCATAGCTTCCAGTAGGTGTTCCGTAACTTTTTATCGCCAAATATATGAAAATGATGAAGAAGAGAATTATGCCAATGAATACAAAAGGAACCCACCAAGGTGTCTTATTTTCTAAGTATATTATCTCTTTAACATTTCCTCTAGTAATAACCGAAACTATTTCATTTATTCCCGAAGCAAGTCCATAATAATATTTTCCTTCTCTGAAATATGGTATCATTTTTTCATCAATTATTCTTTTTGCTCTACCATCAGTTATTAAAGATTCTAAGCCATACCCTACTTCAATTCTTACTTGTCTGTCGTTTTTAGAGATCAATATTAATAATCCATTGTCATTCTTTTTTCCAATTTTCCATTTTTCAAATAATTTAACTGCAAAGTTTTCGATGGTATCTCCTTCAAGTGAATTAATTGTAACTACTGCAATTTCAATTGTTAAATTTCTTTCAATTGTTTTTATTGCGTATTCTAAACTGTTTCTTTGCTCTGGCGTTAAAAGATTTGCGTAATCGTTAACGAATCCTTTTGGATTTAGTTGTTCTGCTCTCTCAGAAAATGAGATATATTGGAATAATAAAACCAAAAGAAAAATTAACAAATAATTCATCTTCAAAAAAAGATTTAAATTCACTGAAACACCTTTGGCGCGTTTTTAGCTTCTTCGTTCTGAGCTTTGAAGTATTCATAATCTTTGAAATTAAACATGTTTGCTATAATCGAAGCAGGAAAAGATCTCTTAGTTGACATGTAATTTGCAACTGCTTCGTTATACCTGTTTCTTTCTACATTTATTCTGTTTTCTGTTCCTGATAGCTCTGCCATCATTTCTCTAAAATTTGCATCTGCTTTAATTTGTGGATAATTCTCAACAACCATCATTAATTTAGAAAGAGAGCTTTCTAATTGATTGGCAGCTCTAACTTTATCATCAATAGTTGTGGCTTGGGCTTGCATTTGTCTAGCCTTTGCAAATTCGTTAAGAATTTCTTTTTCATGAGAAGCATATGCTTTTACAGTCGCTTCTAAATTAGGTATCAAATCAAACCTTCTTTGATAAGAACTTTCTACATTACCCCATTGTTTCTTTATCGCTTCTTCTTTAGATACTAAGTCGTTATAAGTAAACATGAACATTAAAACAGGAATGCCTATTAGAACTAATAAAATTATTCCAATAATTAGCGCTAGACTTAATTTTTCTTCTATTTTCATAATTAATCACTATTTAAATTCAAATTTTTAACAAACTTTAAAATATTTTTCCAATGCATCCCTTCCCAATAATACTTATTGCAATTTGTGCATTTATAAACTTTCATATTTTTGATGTTTTTATTTACCAATTCTTGAGGTAGCAATTTATCATTAGCCAATTCGTTTTTCTTCAAAGTTATGAGCTTGCCATTGCAGACTGTGCACCTTGTTCTTCTAGGAAAAGAAATTTTGAGATTGAAGTCTTTAATTAAATTGTTAATTATTTTTAATTTGTCATTTCCAACAATTAAATAAGAGTTTACGTCGC
>JAVZJF010000176.1:0-2523 GCA_038870935.1 Candidatus Anstonellales archaeon
GCCATGAAAAATCCTTTCTCAGAATTCTTTTTTAGTTTAACAATTCCAACATTAATAAATTTGATCATTACTGTTTTTCTTGTTTATAAAATTTATGAGAAAGAATTACCTCACAAGAAAGTATTGGTTGACATTCCTTTGAATATATTCGATCATGAGTTAGCAAGAGCATGTAAAGTATCCATATTTTTCTTATTAGTAACAGTTTTGGGCAAATTGATAATGCACTTTGAATTCCCTTTAGTCTTTATAGGCCTAATAATAGTTCTACCCATATTTTTAATGACCAAAAGAAGAAGAATTGCTCTGGTAAAGGAAATTGACTGGCATACTTTATTATTCTTTGCTTCTATGTTCATTGTAATGGAATCTGCATGGAAATCAAATTTCTTTCAAGATATTATTTCTAAAAATAATATGAACATACATTCATTAGAAAACATATTTCTTATTAGCATAGTAGGAAGTCAGTTAATGTCAAATGTTCCTTTGGTAATGTTATACTTGCCTTTGTTAATTGGTGAAAATTCTATTGATAAACTTATAGCATTAGCAGCAGCAAGTACAATAGCAGGTAATTTGAGTGTCTTAGGCGCAGCAAGTAATGTAATTATTATTCAGCAGGCAGAAAAGAAAAAAGAATTCAGCTTTAATGCTCTTGAATTTTTCAAGATAGGCATAATTGTAACAATTCTTAATTCAATAATATATATGATTTTCTTAATGTATTAGACTATTAGGTAATTACCAATGACCTATGCTTTTTGTTTATTAGCATTAGCATTTTGTTGATTGTTTTGATTATTCTGGCCTCTATCTCTTCTATTTCTTTCCGTTATTCGTCTGAAAATCCCTAGTCTCTCACTTGATGCAATTGTTCCAACTACGCCTAAAGCAGCTGCTCCAACAAATCTACTAGAAGCGTTTCTAGTAGCGTTTTCTGCATAAACTACATTATTATTATTTCTCAACGCATCAAAAGCATTTCTTAACTCAGTATTATCAGAACCAATAATACCTTTGTTACTGTAAGCTGCATTTATTACATTAATTACATTTTTATCATATACTCCATTGTTAACATTATTTAACAATCTCTGTGCTCCTGTTTCTCCTAATTTAACATCTATATTTCCATGGTGTGCCTTTAAAATCTCTAAATCCTGGGCAGACATAGATGCTTCCTCTGCTATTTTTGCAATAGATTTTCCTTTCAGAGAATCAACTGTTTGTGATTTAACATGCTCACTCAACTTTTGCATAGCATCATGATATTGAATAGCATGCTCGAGCTTCTTCCTTATGCCATCCAACTTCATCCAAGTTAAATAACCAACAATAAATGCACCTAAAATACCTAAACCCACTTGCACAATCCTTAATACAGAAACAATACGACCTCTTTGCTCTGCATAAGCATCAACTGTTGCTCTATTTCTTTGTTGCTGTTGACCCTGATTTTGATCTTGCAGTTCATTTTCTTGTTCCTGTTCATGTTGAGGTTGAGTCTCATTTTGTCCATGTTGCTGATTATTTTGAGTCCTTGTATTAAGATATTGAGTCAAAAGCTTGTATAATTCACTCCCTTCTTTAGTGTCTCTATGAGTAACTGCTAACCAACACAGATATCTTAATTCCCTTTCATTCAAGTTAATTTGATGGTTTTGATTCTCGCCTTTATTAGCATTTCTAAACGACTCTAAAGCACTTCGAATTCTTCTTGACTGAATAGACAAAGCTATACCATCATAAAACGAAGTAACAGCAAAATAAGCAGGAATTGCTGCCAAAACAGCATTAACTGTCTGATAAAATGAGAAGAGAAAACTGAACCCTGGTAACATAGAAAGAGCATAAACACCATAAGTTACACCAGTTAGAATAATACCCCTTAGGAATCTGTTAAAGATTAATGAATTAATTGATGGCACATCTTCCTGTTGCTCAGGTCTATTACGATTCGGGTCTAATTCTTCGGGGTTTCTCTTCTTTTGCTCTTCATTTTCGTTCTGAATTCTCATTTTCAAACCCCCCATTACTTATTGTTTATAATTATGTATAAACGAGTATTTAAACTTATCTGTATTTTAACCTTTAAGTTTAAGTAATATTGTGATTAGCATGAACATAGCAATGTTTACAGAAACTTATTTGCCTAATGTAGACGGGGTTGTTAGGCACATAACTACTACAAGAAAAATTTTAGAAGAAAAAGGCCATAAGGTATATATCTTTGCGCCAGGAACTCTAAAGGATAAGAGAGAAAACAAGGATAAAAATGTTTTTTTTTATGTAGGAATACCTTTTCCTCCGTATCCTCAATATAAAGTCTCGTTATTTCCTTATATTTCAGAAAAAAAATTCAATTCATTGAAAATTGATATTTTACATACACATGGAATGGCCTCATTAGGCATTTGCGCATTACAAGCAAAAACACTCACAAATAAGCCTTTAGTTGGCACTTTTCATACTCTTATAACTGAAGCAACTCATTATGTAATGCCAATAAAAAATTTTCAA
>JAVZJF010000177.1:0-2515 GCA_038870935.1 Candidatus Anstonellales archaeon
CAAAAGAAATTTCAATAGACAAAAGCATTAAAATAACGTATAGCAAATCAGAATTTAATGAATTATTTAAAAGAGTTTTAAACGGAATAAACGGAAGTTATATTGGAGTTGTTGTATTTCCATCATTATTATTAGCCATATTCATTGAAATATTATTTTATTTTTTATTATTATCTCCATCACCAAGGGAAGTGATTAATGCAGTTTTAGATAATTGGTATCATATATTATTAATAGTTTTTTCTATAGCAATTCCATTAATTATAAAAGTTATTTCATATGCTCTTTTAAATATCCATTTTAAATTGGTTTATGCTGTATATTCACTTAGTAATAACAAAGTTTTAGATAATATGACTTGAAAACAATTAATATAAAAAATAAATATCACAATCCTTTGTAAACAACTATTTTGCCATCAAGTCCTTCATACATCATTGCTTTGCCTAACTTGAATGCAATCCCACTTAATAGACAATAAACTGCGTCAATTTTATGGTCAGAATCTAAAATAGAAAGATCATAATTGATCTTTAAATTTTTCAACACCATTTTTAAATGTAGCAGCTTGGCTAAATTATTTTTTCTGTTTATTTTCAAGAGATCATAAGATGCACCAGGAAATGTTTCAATCACAATAACCCCTTTTTGCACGAGACTGTTTTTTAATAAAATACCTCTTTCTGTTAACTTTCTCATTGCTCCTAAAGTAACGGGAAAAAACTTAATTTTATCATTTTGCAATTTAATATCACATTCACGGAAGTGATTACTATTTTTGGCTTTCAATGATTTTCTTCCAGAAGGCAAACTCAATGGTGCGTCAATAGCAACTAACTGTAAATTATTTGCTATCAAAAAATCAATCAAGGGTAATTTCAATTCATCTTCATAAACAACTTTTAAACTATCTTTTTCAATAAAAGCAATAGCTGTTGTTGATTTTAAAACTCCTAAATCAATGCCAGAGATGTGTTTATACATCATAAATAAATAAGTAAATATCTAACTAGGATTTATTTAATTAATTTGTTTTTATCAACAACAACTTGATTTTTTCCTTGTTCTTTTCCTAATAATAATAATTCTGACAGTTGTTTTAATAATTCTTTTAAACTAGTATATCCTAATATTTCGACACATGCCAATGTAATAGTAAATGAAAAAGTAAAAGTGTTTATTAAAGTCAATTGTTGTTCCCACAATTTTTTCTCTTTTTGCATTCTTATTTTAGTGTTTTGCAATAAATGTGCTTCAACGTTTTTTCTAATTCTTTCAGCTATTGTATGTGTATAACTTAGATTGGTATAAGGTAGATAGATAATAAATTCCTCTCCTCCAAATCTTATAAGTATATCTTGCTCTCTTACAGAGTTTTTAATGATTTTAATAAGCTCTTCTAAAACAATATCGCCTCCTTGATGGGTCAATTTTGAGTTAATTACTTTAAAATTGTCAATATCCAACATAATAAAAGACGATGGCTCGCTAAATAAGTCAATAGACCTTCTTCCATTGTATCTATTGTGTTCATCATGAAAAAGTTGTTTTAACATTTCATAATTGTGCACTTTTAAATGACCAAATTTTTGATCAAGCATAAGTGTGTCTTTTAATTTATTTATATTCTCTAATAGAGGTGAAACTAATTTCATATCTCTTTTCATTAAAGGGTAAAAAACACTATAAATAAATTTTTTAAAGTTTGATGAATGTTCATAATTTTGTTTAAACTGAATTACTTTTTCTAATCTATGCATTTCTATCACTGTTATAAAAAAACCCTAATAGTGTTTTAATATATTGTATTTATAAATCTCATGCTAAATTCTATGTTAAAAATAACTTCTAAAATATTTTTGGAAATTCTAAATACCATTTAGAACACCTTATTTCATTGTTTTTTCAGATTGTTATATGTTATGACATTGACAATTAAGCTTTAAGCCAAAATCTTTTTAGAAATTCTAAAATATTTTTTCTTTTGTAAATTAGTATTAATGTAAGTTTTGTTCATTACCGATCCTGATAAAGTAAACCAGTATAATTAAATTTATTTGAAAACATATTTTTTTACGCACAAGGGGGATTCCCCAATCCAAAAATTCAAAGGCATATTAATATAGTAAACCGATGTGCTCAGTTCAACCCATGCAATTTCTATTGGGTTTACTTATAAAGTGTTATTTCTACTAATTGAATAAACAATGATTTTTTATATAATCCCAAGCAATTAATGCCTTTTCAGTAAAGAGATATCCAGATTCATTTATCTAGCTTATTGTATGTAAGTAAATTGTAAGTTAATTAGGTCAAGAAACTGTTGCAACAAATGCACTTTTGATATAGAATTCAAATTTTTTAACATTTTAGGAAGTTGATATAGAAAAACTGTAAAATTTGAATCCAAAATAAATAATCAAGTAGGTACTAATTTTAGAATTTCTAAAACATCAATTATAGAATTAGGTTCCTGTAGTCATGTCATTATGTCTTCTAAAATAATTTTAGAATT
>JAVZJF010000178.1:0-2494 GCA_038870935.1 Candidatus Anstonellales archaeon
GTGAAGAAAAAAAGGTATTTGAAAGTAATGAAAAAAAACAACCTGTTAAAAAAGAAAAAAGCAATGTAAGACAACAAAAAAAAGTCAGAAACAAGAAAGATAAGCAAATCATGAAAAAGAAAAGAAAAAAATAATATCTATTGTAAAATCTAACTTTTTATAATTAAAAACCTACTCCTCTTATAAATTTAAACTATAATATAGATAGATAGGTTTACATGAAAAATAAAGATATAAAAACAACAAAAGATATTGAATTGCCCAAAGACCCTTTTGATTTCGTTATTGGGCAAGATTATGCAGTTAAAATTGCAAGACTATGTGTAAAGCAGAAAAGGCACTTACTTTTAATAGGCCCTCCTGGAACAGGAAAAACAATGATAGCGAAAGCAATGGCTTTCTCTATTCCAAAGCCTAAACAAGAGATTTCTGTTTTAGACAATCCTGAAAATCCAGAAAGACCTATCTTAGAAGTTAGGACAGAAAAAGAAATCAAAAAAGAAAAAGAAACTCTAGTTAAATTTGGCAAGATTGTAAAACCAGAAGAAGTTCCTATAGGAGTTGCAGAAAAATTAGGATTTAGATGCAAAAGATGTGGAAACATAAGTAATCCTGTAGAAATAATTTGCCCTAAATGTGGAGCAGATAAACGTCTAGGTGTTATTTCACCTTTTGAAGATTTAGTTATGTCACAAAGAGACATAGACAAAGCAGGAATTAAAAAAATTCATACTAAGACAATAAATGAAAAAGGAGAAGAACAAATAGTTGTTTATGAAAGAAAAGGAGACAGAATTTTAGTAGTTACATACGAAGAATTACAACAATTAAAAAGACTCGAAAAAAGAAAACAAAGAAATGTAATTATACCATTAAATAGAAAAACTTTCGTTTATGCTACTGGTGCAAGTGAAACAGAATTACTTGGAGATGTTAGACACGACCCTTACGGAGGCCATCCTGAGATAGGGATACCACCATACAAAAGAGTTATTCCTGGAGCGATTCATGAAGCTCATGAAGGTGTTCTTTACATTGATGAATTAGGCACATTAGGTTATCTTCAAAAATATATTCTAACTGCAATGCAAGACAAAAAATATCCTATAGTTGGAAGGAATTCTTCTTCAACTGGAGCAAGTGTTAGGGTTGATAATGTTCCTTGTGATTTTATGCTAGTAGCTTCAATAAATGTTAATGACTTATCAACAATAATCCCTCCACTAAGGTCAAGATTTAGTGGTGATGGTTATGAAGTAGTTGTTAATACTGTGATGGCAGACACTGAAGAAAATAGAAACAAATTATTACAATTTATTGCCCAAGAAATTCTTAATGATAAAAAAATTCCTCATGCAGACATTGAAGCATGTCATGCATTAATAGAGCATGCAAAAAAATTAGCCATGATGTATGATGAGACTCCAGGTCTATCATTAAGACTAAGATACTTATCTGGAATAATAAAAATGGCTGGTGACATAGCTATAATGAACGAATCTGAATTAATAACTAAAGAACATGTGGAAGAAGCAATAAGTAATTCAAAGCCTGCTGAAGAACAACTATCTGAAAAATATGATTCCTGGTGGAAGATTAGTAAAAGCGACTATACAATTAATAATAAAAGCTTAAGAACAAGTAAAGATGCAGTTTAAAAAAATTTTTTAATACTTATTTACTATTTTGATATTCTAATAATTTAATTTGCTCTTCTATGGTTCTAGGGTCCGTAGTCGAATGGTTAAGACGCTACCCTGACACGGTAGAGAGTCCAGGTTCGATTCCTGGCGGACCCATGCCTTAAGCTTATTTTTAACCAAATATAGCTATCTATGTTTACTATCAGAAGAGACCATTTGCTGAATTTGCTGAGAAATAACAGAATCTATTTCACCATATGAGGACTTATTAGATTCATTTTTTTTCATTTGTAATTCCTCTATAACCTTTTTTGTTTGCTCATTGACTTGCTTCGATCTTTGAATAATAAATCTTTCATACATAGGATTAAAGCTAGCTAACTTTCTGTTTAAATTTGGTAATTCAATAACATACACTGGAAAATTAAATTCTTTGTTTAATTCATTTATAAATTTATGAATTTTACTATCAGTTATCATTCTTCTATTTAAAAGTATCTTATCTGATTCCTTGTCAAAAATAACAAAGCCCAAATATTTTTGCTTCCCAATTAAAATAGAATTCATATTATATACTATTCTCTCTTTGCCTGAGTTAAAAGATTTCAACTCCAATTGTTTTGCACTATGTAAAATAAACTTTTCTATTGGCAAGTTCACAGATTCTGAATCTTCAGACATAGAATCCCATTCATAAATTGTTCCTTCAACTACCAATAAAGCAACTCCGTAGCAAGTGTTAAATTCAGTTATGGTAGATTTTTCGTTATATGCAAAACATGTACAAGGACTTTTAGTGTTTATTATGTCTTTAATTTTCTGAATAATATTCTGCTCTTCAAAATCAAAAT
>JAVZJF010000179.1:0-2473 GCA_038870935.1 Candidatus Anstonellales archaeon
AATTAAAACTGCTATAAAAATATTCAGTGAAAAAACAAAACTTTGTCCTAAGATAAAATACCAAAATATAAAAGCTGAAATCGCAATAATAATAACTGCTGGAACAAAATAACTGCTCACCTTATCTGCTAATCTCTGAATTGGTGCTTTGCTTCCTTGAGCTTCTTCTACTAATTTTATTATTTGATTAAGAGCAGTATTTTTTCCAACCTTAGTTGCTTTGAACTTGAATGAACCATGTTTATTAATTGTTGCCCCTATTACACTATCACCTTTCTTTTTTTCTACAGGAATACTTTCCCCTGTAATCATAGACTCATCAACAGAAGAAAATCCTTCTAAGACTATCCCATCAACAGGTATTTTTTGTCCAGGTTTTACTACAACGATATCTCCAATAACAACATTTTCTATTGGAATTTGTATTTCTTTACCATTTCTCACAACAATTGCAGTTTTTGGTTGTAAACCTATTAATTTTTTAATAGCTTCTGATGTCTTGCCTTTTGTTATTGCTTCAAGCCATCTTCCAAAAATAATAAATGTTATTAGGACAGCAGAGGTGTCAAAATAAGTATAGTTACCGAAACCTGGAACTAAAGTTACCAATAAGCTATAGAAATAAGCAGCAGAAGTTCCTATGGCAACTAAAGTATCCATGTTTGTTGTTTTTGCTTTTAATGCAAAAAACGCTCCCTTATAGAATACGTACCCTACGTAGAACTGTACAATAGTTGTGAGAATTAGCAAAATAAAGTTCTGATATGGCAATATTATTTTAAATATCTCTGGAAAAGACAAAATGAATATAGGCATAGTTAAAACAAGAGATAATGTAAACATTTTTTTCAAATGTCTAATCTCATGTTCCCTCTCCAATTTTTCTTTGTCTATATGCTCATGAGTATATTCTTTAATGACTTTATAACCTAATTTTTCAATAACTTTTGCTATCTTATCTTCATTTGTTTTATTTTCATCAAATTCTATGGTTGCCTTTTCATTTGCAAAGTTAACATTTGCATTATATACACCATTTAGTTTTTTAAGCTTAGATTCTATGTTTCTTGCGCAAGAGTTGCAGTGCATACCAGAAATTGGGAGTATTATTTTTTTCATACAGTTAATCTATTCTCCTTAACCTTAAATAAATATTTCTGCAATTTTTGGAACAGAATTCTTTTCCGCTATCTTCTAAAACCATTCCACATGTTTTACAAATTTTTCCTACAAATATATTGGTTCTTTTGTGACACATCCGGCAACTTATCATACTAGTATTCATGCTATCTTTCACCACACCCACATCCGCAACTACCAACTCTACAACTTCCACCATCTGTTATTGAATTTTGTAGGGGTTGTTGAGTTGTTATAACCTTGTTGGTTGCTTCACTCAAAACAATAGCTTTGTACGTTTTAAAAATATCTAAAGAAAGTATTTGTTGTTTTGATATTTTTGTAGGGTCGTATTTCACATCAAAAACATTAGGAAGACTAAATTGAACACTTGAAACACCATTTAATTTTTTGAGTTCATCTGATATAAGCGGTGCATGACCTGAGCATGGTATATCCACGCTTAACTTTAATGAAGATAAGCTATTCAAATTATTTTCTAGCGCTATTAAATTTCCTGTTACTGATTGAGCTGTAGAAACATTTGTAAGAAGCGGAAATATTATTATAAAGAGTAGCAAGTTAATTCCTATTGTTGATCCGTACATTGTTGATAGATATTTCCATTTTCTTTTTATTCCTATTGATGATAGCAAACCATTTTTCATTAAGTAAAAGGCTGAAGATATTGTTGCAAATGTAAATGATAATAACATTAGAATGTAAAAGAAGTAAGGATTAAGTAATAATGGTTTAAATAATTCAATTGCTGTTGTTACACCCAACACCGAAGCTAATATGAAAACTATACAGCCTGTATGGGGTATTAGTCCGTATGTTATGCCTTGTAAGATGCTCTTTTTTTCAGTTTTCTTATTACTAATATTATTTTTTATTAACTCGTCTTTAATATCAACTCTATAACCAAAGCTTTCAATTTCTTTCTTTATCTTATCAAAATTTATTAGCTTTGGATCAAAATCTATAAACGCTTTTTCTTCAGCAAAACTTACGCTTACTCTTTCTATTCCTTCCAACGCTTTTAATTTAGTTTCTATAAGTTCAGCACAGCTTTTACAATGCATTCCTTTTATGTCAATTATGCTTTCCATTATATCACTTTATTTTTTGATGTAACAGCCTCCAAATATAGTTTGGATCGTATCCTTTTTTCTTCCAATATGTTTGGAAATTAAACCCACTTATGGACATAATCGCCCTTTTGTTTGTTGTTCTTGATTTATTTTTAGTCTCTGATTGTGTTTTTTCCTGCGAACCTCTTGTCGATTATTAATAATTAAATTTAGTATTTTTTAGATTCTATTTTTTTGTATGTTTTTCTCTTAGATTCTTC
>JAVZJF010000180.1:0-2469 GCA_038870935.1 Candidatus Anstonellales archaeon
GCTCTAAATAATTAAAACCCATTGAAATAACATTCCTTGGCCTGGTAGGGGGTAAAAATTTTATGTCCTTAAACTTGACAGGTATTGAATTTTTATAATTGTAAAATTCATGTTCATAAAGATATGCTATCTCTTTATTATCGTCAAACACAGCATAATATTCTTTAGAATTAAATAAAACTCGGCCAATTTTCATGAAAAACACTGTAATATGTTTTAATTCTACAAATAGATTTCGTGTTTATCATTTATTAAAGTATTTTAGAATCTAACACTAATATATGAAATTCAAATTAAATAACGAGATTTTGATAACTGAAAACTTTATAGAATATAATAGGACTAGTTCTTTTGACAATAACTCGCTTATTAAAAACAAAGTTAGTGAGTTCTATAATAAGTACCCTTTTCCTAATATCAACTTTTTTCAAAAGATAGAAAATAAAAATTTACAAAAAATTGAAATAAACAAAATTCACGATAAAATAATGAAAAGTATCTTGCAAAAAGCTAAGCTAAAGATCGAAGATGTTAGAAATAAAGAAATACTTGATGCTGGTTGTGGCTGCGGTGAGAAATCTATTTACTTAGCAATAAATGGTGCAAAAAAAATAGTAGGAATTGACATAAGTAAAAAATCTATAGAAATATCTAACAAATAAAAAGAATATCTTAATTTGAAAAACGTAGAATTTTTTAATCAAGATTTAGAAGAACTTATTTTTGAAAACACTTTTGATTTATGCTTATGCATTGGTGTTATAAATCACGTCTATGAACATGAAAAAATAATAAATAATTTATGCAGATCTGTGAAAAAAGAAGGAATTATAATAATTGGATTTTATTCAATGATCCATAGAATACCTTATTTTTTGAAGAAATTTTTCTTATTAAGGAAATACAAAAATGATGAAAATTACATTAATTTTCTCAAAGCAAAGTACAAAGAAAATTACTTGGTTTTAAGTTATGTAGATAATTATCTGCACGTGTATGAAAAAGCTTTCAGAATAGGATACATAATGAAATTACTCAAAAAAAACAATTTTAGAATAATTAATAAAGCAGACTATGGTTTTTTGAGTACATCAAAAATGCTATTACATGGAAAATACTTTGTAATTATTGCAGGACAAAAATACTATTAACTATTTTTTTGATTATTAGTCACTAGCTCTCTCAAATCATTGATCTCAATTCTTTTACCATAAGTTTTCATGACCTTAGAAATATCGTTACCATTTTCAGCTAAAAGTTTGTTTAACACTTCTTTATCAGCAATTCTACTATAATTCTGTAAAACTCGCTCAACAGAATTGGTTTGCAAATACATTTCAGTTGTCTCTGGTAAAGCGCTTCTTGTAATCTTGTTATCAAATAACAAAGTAAGGATTTCTCTTGTAATATGAAGTGCCTTTGATTGGTCAATTTCATATTTACTTGAAAAGGAAGGCAAAACGTTGATTAAATACCTGGCTAATTGGATTCGTTTTTCTTTGGAGTCAGATAGAGTATTTGACAGATCAATATAAACGTCTAATAACTTGCTTCTAACTAATCTATTAGCTAAATCATTATCATTTAATTCGTTTGCTAACATAGCTACAAAATCATTGTAAGAATAAATCTTTGCATCTTTTAAAAGAGAATTGATAAATTCTTCTGTTATCTCTAATACAGGTAAGTCTGTTTCAGGATACATTCTTTGCTGCCCTGGCAAAGGCCTCATATATTCAGAATAAAAGTTCTTATAATTAACTCTGCGTGTTTCAGGCAGTAATTCTCTACATTTGAGCCTGTGTTTTATTCTTTCCAAACTCTCTATAGCAGCCTTTTCAGAAGCAATTACCAAAATAAATCCATCATTTTCTTGTAATTTCAAGTACTTGAATAATTCATCTTTATTAATACCATACTTTGCAATGTCTTCATCAGAATGGATAATTCCTTTAACTTCATTAGATTTTGCATGAAAACTTAATTCGGTACCAAATCTAAAGTTAGGTAAAATTTCATATGAGAATTTACCTTTGGAATTTTTTACAATAAAGGATAAGGCTTTCTTACCTTTAACTAATAAATCCTTTATCCATTCCTTTAAACTCTTTTGAGTTAATAAAAACTCTGTTAAATCAACAATTTCTTCATTAATTTCAAACTCATTAGATTCTAAAAATTGTTTGAATCTTTCTTGTCTCAGTACTTCTAATTCAACTATTTTAGGAATAGACTCCAAATCTTGCACTCCTTTTAACTCACATCTCGCAGAATTTGGAATAGAAATATTTAAATCCTGTCTTATAGTACCTATTCCTCTTTCAGCAATACCTAAAACTCTTAAAGTTAATCCAATTATTTCTGCTATTTCTTTCACATGCTCAAAATCTTTTGCTGAAGGCTCTGTTGCTATTTCCAATAGAGGAATACCTAATCTGGATAAAGAATAATCTTTCAATTCATTGTTAC
>JAVZJF010000181.1:0-2464 GCA_038870935.1 Candidatus Anstonellales archaeon
TCGCCGCTGAACTGTTTGGCACGTTGAAGCATACGCTACCGGAGGTCATCGGAATAACACTAACACTAAACTCTTTAGTTTTTCTATCTATTTTAATACGAAATGAATCTTGATCCTTTGAAATTATCTTTATATAAATGTTGTTTGTTTCATCAAGAAAATATTGATCAACATCAAAGCTAGCATCGTCTAAAGTTAATGTAGAAGGGTTGGCATCTTTTAATCTAACTGGCCCATACCCAGATTGAATAGAATCATCGCAATAGTATATTAAAATTCCACTATTTGGTAAATAGGAATCAAAACCTATTTTTTTACGAAACTCTAGTAAGTAATACTTGTTTGTCGTTATTGGTAATTTAATTGCTTGAGTTCCTAAAGCTTTAACTTCAATTGGAAATATATCAACAATTGCAGATTCTTCTTTATTTACTATTAAGAGTTGATTAGCTTGGATCCAACCAAGCTTTATTTTGCCCCAAACACATAAATGAGCTGGGCTAGTTCCATGAGGAACTCCATTCCAACTTCCTTTAGACATCAAATCCCATTTTCCTACAAAATCATTTGGATCTGAATTTGTTATATCATATAGGTCTGGTAAGCCTAAGCTATGGCCAAGTTCATGAGTAAAAACTCCCATAGGATCATTTTCTGAAACTATTATCCCACCATACACTAATGTTCCTTCATCCGATTTATAAGGCTCATCAAAAATTATGAAAGAAGACCATATATCGTTTGAAAGTTTTGTTGGGTTAGAAATTGCTTGATTATCGCCAGCATGAATTATCATAAAATGATCGTACTTTGAATAATCATAAAACTGATCCATTTTTAATAAAGCATCAAAAACAATTTTCCAAATATTAGGCTCATTTCCTGGTTTGTTTACATCATGTCCATAGTAACCCATATCAAAAGGAAGTAAAATCCAAGAAGAGTTTATAAAAACATTAAGGGAAATTATTCCATATGAAACTTCATTAAAGTAATCATTCGTGCTATTAAGCTTATTGATAATCTCATTAAATGAACTTTTATGCTTTACATCAGTAAACTCAACAAGAAAGGCTAAGATTGATTGAGAACCTATAGCTGTTTTATAAGATAGAGCATTAAAAGATTGAAAATTTGGTTCTTCGCTCCCATTTAGCGATGGTACTGAAAAAGTATCAAAAACTTTCCTATGCACTTGAGTAACGTGGATCCCATTCGTTAAATTAATTAAAACTAGTAAACTCATCACTAAAGTTAATGTTTTAGGCTTGTTCATCATTGGTTCCTCATAAAAGCCTAATATGATCATATTTTTATATGGTTTTTGCTAAATTCTTTAAATTAAACTGTATACGCTGTTAAACCTATTGCTATAAACAAAGTTATCTTGGCAAGAAATAAACACTTATCAACATTATGCTTTAGTCAGAATTTTTATTTCACTTTCTACAAAAATCCTATTAAATTTTCGTGAAGCTTCTAACCACTTAGATTATTTTACGATTAAGATTATTTCATCTAAATCTTTTTTAGCTTTGTTTTTACAAAAATATATTTATGAATTAATACATATTATTTAGTACAATGGCTAAAGTAAAAGTAAAATTTGTAGGCTTATCGTATTTAACTAATAATCATGAAGAGGTAGAAATAGAGGTAAAAGATGTTCAAAGTTTAATAGAAGAATTAGCTTTACGCTATAAAAGGTTTAAAGAAGAAGTAATCGATAAAAACACTAAATGGATATCTTCAAACTTCATTGTTTTATTGAATAATGTTGTAATCCATGAAAACCGTAGCTTTAAAGATGGCGATACGTTATCTATAATTCCAGCGATATCTGGAGGCTTTATAAATGCTTAAGTTTATCCATTTCAGCCTAATTTATTCTAAAGGTAGTGTAATTTTTTGATAAGAATAAACCTATTAAAATTCGGAAATGTTAACGAGGCTGAAATTAAAGAGATTATAGATATTATAAAAGAGTGTTATGATCGTTTATCATCATCAAATAAATCGAACATAGTAGATTTATTAGTTTTTGAAAGTTCTTTAGCTTTAGATTCTTTTTTATTAAAAGAATATCAAAAATTGAATATAGCTTCATCAAGGTTTGATGATAAATTTTTTGCTATGCATGATGCATGGTATGGAATTCCAAGAGTATTCGTATGCTTAGAAAGAATGTATAAACTTCCTAAACTTGTTCAAGAAGGGGGATTAAGGCATGAGATTGCTCATACAATTCTTCATGGTTCAATAGAGTATTATATAATTCCTATGCCATTAGCTTTAGTAGAGATTATGAAAGACTTTGGTTTATCTAAAGGCTATATGAACAACATTTTGTACTTGATCTCTATAGCAGTAAAAGATTATGAAGTAGCACGTTTATTAATAAATAAAGGATATATAAAGGATCAACTTGAATATGCTAATCATGTGTTAAGTGTTTCTGAAGATG
>JAVZJF010000182.1:0-2451 GCA_038870935.1 Candidatus Anstonellales archaeon
AACACTTTCTTTTTATTCTTTCCTTTTCCCAAATAATCCCCTACTTTAATCATAAATTATTATTCCAAATTAAACTATTTTTATATTGAGTTAATTTTTCGCCTTTTTCAGCTTTTCTAAAAATAAATAAATGCTCATGGGCTAAAAGCAGAAAATCATATTTACTCCCCCTCCATTTTTCTCTTGTACTTTTCATTTTCCATTGAAGCTTAATCACATCCTCACGCAAAATAAAGCCTATTTTTAAGAAAGTTTCCATTATTCTTGTTGTGATTGGAACAAAATGCTTCTTTTTTCTTGTATCTCCAATAAGAATAGCACAATGTTTTCCTGGTTTTAATACTCGATAACATTCTTTGGCAATTTTTTCCATTTCCTTAATGAATTCTTCGATATTTTTTACGTTAGAAAGGTCACCTTCAATTTTATTATTAGTAAATCTTATTATATTAGCATATGGAGGATGGGTAGCTATAAGGTCTATACTTTCATCTTGAATCAAATTTAAATTTCTTGCGTCTCCAACATAAGTTTTTATTTCTGGTTCGTATTTATATTTAAAATCTAATCTGTTTCTCGTAACCATTATTGCATCAGGATTCATATCAACACCAATTCCCTTTCTATTTAGAAGCTTACATTCAATAAGTGTAGTACCAGAACCTACCATTTGATCTAAAACTAACTCATTTTCCTTTGTAAATCTTAAAATTAAATTCCTTGGAATGTAGGGAGACCAATTAGCCCTATAATTTCCTTTATGTGTTGCCCATTCACCTCTTTCTGGAAATGACCACACAGTAGTAGTTTCTAATTTAAAATCTTTTGGCTCATATTCGCTTATTGTATGATTTTTTTTTCAATAGAACTTTAACATTTTCAATTACAACAAAATCATAAGCTTTTAAAAATTCTATATACTCTTTGTGAGTAATCTCTTTCATTTCTTTATAAATAGGAGAAGCTAATACTGTTTTCTTTTGATTTTGATTTAATGTGGTTTCTAAAGTTTTCATATGTTAATTTAGTAAATCCTTATTCATTTCTCCCCGGGCAGGGCTCGAACCTGCGACCCGCTGGTTAACAGCCAGCTGCTCTGCCAACTGAGCTACCGGGGAATAACTATCATTTACATACTTTATTATATAACTACTTCATTAAATTTGTCAAATTACTTCATTATACTTAAGAAAAAACTCCTAGAGGAATATCCTGATAAGTATGTTAGCCTTGATCAATTCAGTGATCCTGCTAATATTCTAGCTCATTATCATACTACTGCGAAAGAAATAATTGAACAAATGGATGGCAAAGTAGATATGATAGTAGTAGGGATAGGAACAGCAGGAACAGGTGTTGGTGTTTCTATGAGAATAAAAGAGTATAATAAGAATATAAAAATTATCGGAGTTATGCCAAAACTAGGCGTAAAAATACAAGGTATGAGGAATATTTTAGAAGAAAACCCCACTAAGTTGTTCAAACAAAATGCATTTGACGAAATAATAGAAATAGATCAGAGCGAGGTCAAAGAAACATACAAACTAGCAAGAGATATAGCAAAAAGAGAAGGAGTATTGATCGGAATGAGCTCGGCTTCAATAATGTATGTAGCTGTCAAAAAGTCTTATGAACTTACAAAAGACAAAAATATACTAGCAATCCTACCAGATAACGGAATGAAATACCTAAGCACGGAATTATTTGATGAATAATAATAACAATTAAACTTTATACTCTTGTAGCACTATTATCGTTTAAAACATTTAGTATTTTTTCAAACAGCTTATCTATATAATCATAATCATTATCTTCTTGGAATAAAACATTATTTTTAATGTAATCATTTTTGCTAGGTTGGTTACTAAAACCTTTTACCAAATCTTCATATTTAGTAGATGAAATTATAAAAGATTCCAAGATTATATTTTGATTAAGCTTATTTTGTATATCTTTTATTTCCTTGCTAAACTGTATTTTTTCATCATCTAACCCCTTTGTATATATTAATCCTTTAGGGTCAATGAAAACGATTGCTTGTTTATTATTTTTCTTAACCCACATTATAAAATCTGGGTAGAAAGCAGACCACTTAAGTTGAAAGCCTACACCAGAAAACGGATAATTCCGCAAAAGATAAACTTCAGCTCCTTTGAGTTTATTACCATTACTTTCATTACTTTGTAAATAATTTCTCAAATCTTCAACAAACTTTTTTTCACTTTCTACTAATGCTGGTGGTGAGATTTTGTCTATACCTTCGCTTTGAACCAATAAAGGCACAAACAAAGATTTATCAAAGTCAATCTTTTCTATATTAGTTTCTTCAAATAACTCTTTTGAGTTTTTTTCTAACCCTGCTTTTAATGTGTCTAATTGTCCTTCCACATTACTTATTAATCCTTTTAATTTTTGATTTCCTGATAACTTTCCTTTTAATTCGTTTAGAGA
>JAVZJF010000183.1:0-2445 GCA_038870935.1 Candidatus Anstonellales archaeon
TTGTCTTTCTTTCTATGACTAAAGAATCTGAAACAACAATATCGCCAATTTCTAGAAGAATCTCATCTATAACTAAACTTGGAAATTTAGTTTCTTTTAAAAGAATTAATTCTTTTAAGAGATTATCTTCTCTCTTATCTACAATTAATCTTATTTCATGATTATTGGTGTTTGACATTTATATTAGTAAAGTATAAGAAATATTTTATTCCTTATTTGTAGCTATTTTAACTAACTCATTAATTTCCTTAAAAGAAATACTACAACCTTTATATTTCAATGCATAGAGAGCATATTCAAAGGCTTTGTCTTTATCTTCTCTAAAAGAATTGAAATAACCTTTTTTATAGGCAATGTAAAGCAGTTCTGAGCTCCTTAAAAAAACTTTATCACTAAACATGTTAATTAATTCGTTTATGTTTCTTGAACTTATATTAATTCTTGTGTTGAACTCTTGCTCCAAATGCTTTAACAATAGTGAATAGTCTTCAAAAAATACTCTTGTAGTTCTCTCATCAACCGCAATGAATTTGTAATTCCTATTTAAAGCTAATGCTAAAACCTCTAACTCGCCTTTGTGAAAAATGTTAATTGCATTCATTCCGGCAAAAAATGAGTTATTACCCAATGTGTAGATATTATCAACTATTCTTTTTTCTTCATTGTTCAATTCCAAGACCTTTACAGAACCTTTTAAAGTCATTTGTTTAATCTTTATAGAGGACCATGCATATGCTTTTATCTGATCTGCATGTAAAATACATTCCTGAAAAACTTCATAAGGAATTATGAAATTAATTTTTGCATGAGTGATTAAATAGTCTATTACAGACATGAGAGCACAATTAGATAAGCAGACTAAAACTGAAGAATCACAAACAACTGTTTTCAAATTGTGATGAAAATTTTTTTCCATAATTTTAAGTGGATTTTATTATTTTTAATGATGTATAGAAGCACAACAGAATAATCAGTACATACTCAGTACCAAATCAGTATCATTTAAATTAACTACTAATTTAATTAATGATAAATTAACGATTTTTTCTAACGAGAGTGATGTATTATGTATAATGTATCTTCTCCTCAAGCATACGACAGAGCAATAACTGTTTTTAGTCCTGAAGGAAGACTGTACCAAGTAGAATATGCAAAAGAAGCTGTAAAAAGAGGTGCAACAGCAGTAAGCATAATAACAAAAGATGGAATAACAATAATTGCTTATAAAAACGCTAATAGTAGATTACTAGTACCTGAATCTCTAAAGAAAATTTTTGAAGTTGATAAACATGTTGCTACTGTCGCAAGTGGATTAGTGGGTGATGCAAGAAGATTAATAGATTATGCTAGATTGGAAGCACAAAGATATACAATAACTTATGACGAGCCAGCATCTGTCGAACACATAGCAAAGGAACTAAGCGATATAATGCAATTCTTTACTCAATACGGAGGAGGAAGACCTTTTGGTGTTTCTCTCTTAGTCTGTGGAATAGATGAAGTGCCTAAATTATATGAAGTTGAACCAAGTGGTGCTTTAACAGGTTATAAAGCAACTGCTATTGGCTTTGGAAAAAAAGAAGCAGAAGAAATTTTAGAAAAAGAGTATAGCGATGCTTTCAACATCGAGCAAGGAATTAATCTTGGAGTGAAAGTAATAAAAAGCGTTTTAAGCTCCTCTGAAGAACAAAAGGCCAAAAAGTTCTCTGCAGATATGCTCGAAATTGCTTATGCAACCATTCAAGAAAAAAAGTTCAAATATTTAGACAATGAACAAATAACTAAATATTTAAAGTAATCGTTTTTACTTGAAAAGATGATTTAAATGTCATCTTTAGAGAACTCTGTAATCGCATCTCTTGAAAAAAATGGACAAAAATTCCAAATACTTGTTGATGCAAAAAAAATTTATGACTATTTAGATGGAACATTAAAAGTGCCTGTACAAACTCTTCTGGTAAGCTATGACATTTATAAAGATGTCCATAAAGTTGAAAAACATAGTGATGAAACACTAAAAAAAGTATTCCATACAACAGATTACGCAGAAATAGCACAAATAATTATCAAAGAAGGTGAAGTACAATTAACGACTGAGCAACGAAGAAAAATGGTTGAGCAAAAAAGGCTGAAAATTATTAATTTGATTGCTCAAATGGCTGTTGATGCACAAACTAATCTACCAATACCTATAACAAGGATCGAATTGGCTATGGAAAAAATCAAGTTTAATATAGACCCTTTTAAACCTGCTGAAGCACAAGTGGATGAAGTATTATCAAAACTCAGATTGCATTTGCCAATAAAAACTGAAAAAATTAACTTTGTTGTTAAAATACCTCAAGAATATGCCTACAAAGTCTATGGCTTTCTAAAAGAATTTCAACCAGAAAAAATTGAACACGACAATCAAGGAAATTTATATGCTAAATTTTCAATGTATGC
>JAVZJF010000184.1:0-2411 GCA_038870935.1 Candidatus Anstonellales archaeon
ATATTTGCCCATCCTCCTAAACTATGCCCAAAAACACCGATTCGCTCAGCATCTATACCCCATTTTTCTGTAAATTCCTTTGAGCAAGCATAATCCAAAATAGTTTTTACATTATTTGGAATATTTATATTTTTTCTACCATTTATTTCAAAGTCATGACTTTTTTTTAATATACTCTTACTTCGCACTAAGGAGTATAGAACGTACGGGCCAGAATTACCTTTTAGTGATAATGCATTATCCCAATCAAAAAGTATTTCTTTATCATTGTCGTATTTTAAAATATAATATTTAATGGCTGCTAAGGAAATAATTTTTGCTATATTTAATTTTTCATTGTCGCTCAGTGAATAGTTATTTTTAATTAATTCCAATTCACGTTTTACACATTCTTCAAACAAATCTTCTGCTGTGTATCCTATCCACGTACCCTTTCTACCTGAGAACTGGCTTTCTTTTAATTTGACGTGAGCATAACTAATGTGAACATGTCTAACAGAATATCCTAAGCTTTTTAGGGCATGGCTAATTATTTTTTGAGGGAATTTTTGTTCGTTTCCTATCACAACAATTCCTATGTCTGTTTTTGTCCTTTCAAATTTAATTTTATTATCGTCATTGACATAAAAGCAAGTCATTGGAATTTTTTTATTTCCAAATCCAAAAAGTGAATATTTCATGTTATCGCTTAGAATTCCATACTTCCATAAATGAAATATTAAATCTTTTCCTAAGTATGTTAAAGTACCATTGCTTCTAATTAATACTTTTTTTGGCTCTTTAGATTCCTTGAAACTACTTACGTCAATAACATAGCATTTATAGTATTTGTTATTAGGATCATTAACATATTCCAAAAGCTTATTTTCAGACAAAATTTTTATTCCATTTTTTACAACAAATCTTATTATATCGCTTTCAAAAACTATTAGATCTCTTTGGATTCCGTAAAGGTCAGAAGTCAAGTATTGATCTGATACACAAAGTTCTGCGATTTTTCTTGTTTTGAGAAGAAATTCGTAGTCGTTTTCCATTTTTTCAACAATTTCTTTGATTTCTTTTGAATCCTCTGGATAAAGTTTATTAACTTCAACATACGTTAAGCCCATAAAGAAATCAATTCTTAATTCATAATTTTCCCTTAATTTCTCAGAATCATTTTTTTTAATGCAAGAACTTCTTTCTTTAAGCAATTTTTCAAACTCATGTTTTTTCAAATTTTCTATTCCATAAATCGTTTGAGCAAATTGTAATCCTAAATCATCAATGTAATCTATTACAATGACATTATTTCCTAAGGTTCTTAGTAGATTTGCTATTGTTTGGCCTATTAGCGCGTTTCTCAAATGTCCAATATGCCAAGGTTTATTTGGATTTACACTAGGAAATTCAATAACATATGTTTCCTTTTTTTCAAAAGCACTTATATCAGATAATTTAGAATTGACTTCAGAATGAAGAAGTTCTTCAAATGAATATTCATTGTAGAAGAAATTAAGATAACCTCTATTAAATTCACAGTAAATTCCAATATAATTTTTCTTAGCATATTCATTGATTATGGCAGCTAATTCTTTTCCAAGATAATTAATATCAAGTCCTTTATTTTTTGCTTTTACTTTAAAAAGAATATTAGAAGTAAAGTCTGAAAAATCGAGTTTTCCTAAACTTATTGATTCAAATATTTCTTTTTGTTCTATCTCTAATTTAAAATTGTTTTTAAGGATCTCGTGTAAAAGCATTCCTATTTCGTATTTTTTCTTTAACGTTAACATGAAATTCTCCTCAACAATTCATAAGCTATTAATCTTTGAAGCTTTTTCTATCTCCTTAACTAAATCATTAATATTCAATCTAACTTGTTGACCAGTATCTCTAAATCTCAATGTTACTGTGTCGTCTTCAAGTGTTTGATAATCAACTGTAACAGCATAGTAAGTACCTATCTCATCGGCTCTTGCATATCTTTTTCCTATATTTCCAGTTGATGAGTAATAACAACTGAAATGCTTTTTCAAGATTTTGTAAACTTCAAGAGCTTTTATATCTAAGTTGTCCTTTTTCATAAGTGGGAAGATAGCTACTTGATAAGGGCATATGTCAAAAGGAAAGGCAAACCAGTCCCATTGTTTCTGCTCATTTTTTTCTCTGAAGCAGTGATGTAAAATTGAATAAAATGTTCTGTCAAAGCCTATAGAAGGTTCAACTACGTGTGGAAATATTTTTTTCTTTTTTTCTTCAACAAATACCTCCATAGTTTGTTTTGAATGTGTCTGATGGCTCTTTAAATCAAAATTAGTTCTATAGGCATTTCCAATTGTTTCTATGATATTATCTTCAGAAATTTTTACTTCTACGTCTATGTTTCCGCCTGAATAGTGTGGTCTTTCATCGTTTAACAATTCTCTGAA
>JAVZJF010000185.1:0-2405 GCA_038870935.1 Candidatus Anstonellales archaeon
CTAATCCGATAACGCACATGTTGACATCTTCATCTTTGTACAATATTTTCACCTTGCTGAACATCATGTAGATTTGTTTATCGTTTTAAGGCAATGTTTTAATATTGTATACCATATAACTTTTACATAATTATAATTTATTAATCTTTTCCTTAGTATTGTTATTTTTGCGTTTTTTGCTAGCACGGCTCTTTTTTCATTTATAGACATAATATACTCATACAATTTCCTAACCATATCACTGTCATTTTGAGCCACAATGCCATTAAATCCATCAATGATCTCTTCATCCGCAGGATCTTCTGAATATTTGGCAATAGGTACTCCAAGCGAGATTGCCTCTATAATAGCATGCCCTAATTCCGGCATTGTATAACCAGCAATAAATAAGTCAGAGTTTTTTAAATAACAAATATAGTCTCTTCTATAATGCATAATTTTTACTGCAGGATCATATTCTAAATAAAGTTCCTCAAGCCACTTTGGTATATCTTTTCCGAAAATGTGAAGTACAACTTTTTTCCCTTTATTTTCCAACAATTTATTCAAAATAACTGCAACTTTAACTATTCGTGGTATACTTAAAATTTTTCCACCCCCTATACTAACATAAGAGGTGATCCATATTTCGTTGTTACTTTTGTTAAGTTCGTTACACTCCTTTATCTGCTTTCTAATGTAGTATTCAATAAATGGGTTTATTGTCTTAATAGCATTTACTTTATTCTTTTCAGCCGTGATTTTTGATACTGCTGTCACTATATGCACAGTAAATGGTATGAATATTAGTTTATTAATAAGCCAACTAATAAAAACAAAAAACGTTGATATTATACGCTTGACTAAAGGAACATCATACATATAACGCAAATAAATTATTTGTTCTTCTAAAACCCATCCATGTAAGGTCAATATCTTTATAGATCTTGGAACCTTGAATAATATCATAATATACTCAAAAAGTAATTGTGAGTGAACATGTATAACATTACAACCGTGCAAATAGGCTGGTCTTAATAATTGTTGCTTGGAAAGAGGTATTAATTTAACACGAAAACCCAAAAGTCTGAACAAAAGAGTTATGACTAAAACACTTCTTGACACACCCCCTTCACTTTCAAAAGGGCCTATTTCACATACCAGTATACTTGTATCGAGATGCTGAGAGTGTCTTTTCATAATTTAGCCCCGTATGTACTAGTATTTTGGCTTTAAAATCTATATAATTTTTTAAATCGATATCAAGCGAAATGAATAAAATACCAAAACAAGATAAAAGATAAAACAAAATATACAATAGTTATTTGTTATTAACTATAGTAACTAGATATTAAGGCTCCTTTACGATATAATCTTAGAACTCTTATAATAAGCTTTTATGATAAATGAACCAGTAATCGGTAATGCTAGTTTAAGCATATTTGCTACATTGTATAATGTTAAATCAAATCTTAATATTTCTTAATTAATTTTTATCAATTTATGGGAGAAATTAAGAACTCCAAGAGATTTCATAAATCACCTTAGCCCTGAACTTGGCTTGGCCTCTCTCATACCTCGTCTATCACTATAATTGAATAGCTATTGAACAACAATGAATTAAAACTTAGTAGTGAGTTTATACAAGTGATATTTACATTCCATGATTCTGCCATGACGATTGAGGTGTATCTAAAGAGTACAACTGAATCTTTACTTAAGATTGTTTTTAATTCTGGGCAGTTGACAGTATACCCATATGAGCCAGCAAAAATTATTTGGGTACCCAAATACTCGAAGCCTCCATAGCTTGGACTAAATTCATTCCGATTGCTTGTACTAATTATGTAGTTGAGAAATAGCCCGGTTCGCCAATCCGTTAATAGGTTAATTCGACCCCACTGAATCAGGTTACTTAAATGTTCTATTTGTTCTCTCTCAGAATAGCTAATTAATCCGTATATTGAATAGGTATTCGTATTAATTGTCAGAGGATTATTAGGTGTAAATGTGCCTCCGAAGGCGATTTGAACAACAAGTAGCGTCAGCAAGACATAAGTGAAAATTCTTCCGCTATATCCTGAGTTCTCTAGTATTTTAAGCCCCCGTGGAATAAAAAGTGCCAATAATGTAAACGATAATAATCCTAAATAACGATCCGCAGTAGAAAAGGGATCAAGAATAATCATAATATAAGCGATCCCTATAAAACTAAGAGAAAGGAATGTTATCAATAAGTCATGTTTGGCCTTTTCCTTATCTGTTTTTCTACTAAACGGACCTAGAACTTCGATGATGTCGTGAAGAATAACATTTATAGTCAAAATAACTATCACGATCGGGCCTAGCCATGGGGAAATCGTATAAAGTATTCCCTTGCTAGTTCCATATGCAATTAAATGCGTTTCGCTCTCACCTAGAAAAAT
>JAVZJF010000186.1:0-2405 GCA_038870935.1 Candidatus Anstonellales archaeon
AATAGCATGCACACCCTACATAATAAACTTCATACTAAGAGCAAAAGACAAATTCCAATGGACAGTAGGAAAAACAACAGAAGACAACAAAATAGTATCAGAAAAAATATGCTCACTATGGAGCATATTCATGTACAAAAAACCATCAGAAGAAAAGACAGTAGTAAAAAAATGCTGGATAGTTCAAATAATATTTGGAATACTAGCTATAATATACTCTCTTATAGCAACAAACAATCCTATTCTTTCTTAACAAGTTTAAAGACCGTGACCTCACTATTAGACCAAACCTCCCTAAACAAACTACTATTCTTATACAAGTCAATATAATAAAATGAGCCATTGTAAGGATGCAAACGATTCCATACGACAACATAGCCATTACTATAATTCTTTAAAACATCATAAATGTATTCTGGTTTTTCACCAGGATAAACTTGTAAGAAATTCCTATTAGCAATATAAGGAAGAAAATACATGTAAGGCCCACCACCTAAACTTGCTACAATGGCATCATTTTCAGAATTTTCTCTAAACCAAACTAAGCACTCATAAAAATTCTCTTGTTGGGATCTGCTCCAAGTAGATGCATAAATCGGTAAAATAATATTACTATAACTTGGTAAATAAAGTAATACTATAATCAATGCTAACATTAAATACCTACAAGTTTTCTTAAACGCCTCTGAAGGCATAACGTGTACAATTTTAGAAATTAAAGGAAACACAATTCTCCAATATACTAAGGGTGAAATTAGACTTAAAGGTATAAATGTTAGTAAGGCAAAGCGCCAAACATTAGTTGAAAATTGACTTATAACGATTATTAAAATAAGCCAAGCAAAAGGAATGATATAGAATTTCAATTTTCTTTTCAATAAATGTATAATAGATAAAGTTAAACTTATCATAAATAAGATTAGTACAAATATATTTTCATCACTTGAAAGGTAAATAAATTTCAGTAAGGGAACGTTTCTTAAAATATATGAGAAAAATTCATTATGCCCCATTTCAATTAAAACGAATGGACTTGATAAAGTGGATGGTAATCTCGAAATAATCGCAGGTGTAAATAAAGGAACAGGTAATATTCCCAAAAGCAAATATACCATTGGTTTTACAGATATTTTCATACGTTCAAAAAATTTAAGATAAATGGTTGAAGCAATCAAAGTAGCGTATATGAGCATATTTGTCGAATGCGATAGAATAAGGACAAATCCAAATAATGGTAGGAATGCTATTCTCTTTAAATTTTGACCTTTTATTACCGCTATAAACCAGCTTACAGTAGATAGCCCTAATGTAGCACCTAAAGCATTCGCATACAATCCAGCGTAAAGCATTGTAAATACTAAAAAGGGATTAATTGCGATATATACTACTGTGGCTATGAAACCACCTCTTTTTTCCTCAATATGATCACCTATAAAATAAATGAAAGGCAAACTTGACCATAAAATAAAAAATAAAAATAATCGTGTTAAAAATAAAATATTGTCAGAATCTAATGAAATCCAAGAGGCAAGTAAAAATGAAATAGCGGGATTAGCAAAATTAATTGAGTCGACTCTTATACCAGTAGACAAATTTATGGAATTTAATAAATATGTGAAATAATCTTGACTAAACATCATTGGGAAAAAAGGGTATGCATATAAATAGATACTCAAAACCAATAAATAAAAAGTTCCTAGAATAATAAACAATTTGGAATTTTTATTATAACAAATTCTTTTACCCTTGTTTAAAAAATAGTTTAAACCTACTGATGTGAATAGTCCAAATAATAATGGACTGAAATTAATCTTCCCAACAAAATAATATTGTAGCAAAGAAAATATAATCGAAGATAAATAAAATAGGCTTAATTGGTCACAAACAATTAAAATTAATTTTTTTTCTTTCATAAGAAAATAAAAAAAGATGATTGTGGATAATTTTACCCTAATTGTTTATGGAAGTACTACAGCTTTAGGATACTCTGCACCACTCGCTGTATGTATTTTAACTTCTATTGTTTGTCCTGAAGTGTAAGGTGTTGTAGCAGCAGATGTTAAACTAATTGTTATTGTTTGTGTAGCCGCAACTGGCATAGAGTAAGGAAGAGTAGTGACTACAGTCCCAGCTAAGGTACCACCAGCAGCAGTGTACGGTTTTCCATTTATGAATATCTCAGTTATAGATGCATCTGATGAACCCGTATTTTTTACACTAACAAAAATTGTCCAAACGTTACCTGTACCTTTACTTGCATATGCATTTACGACCTCAAGTTTTTCGAATCTTGTGAACGCTCCTGTTAAGCCTGCCGCCCAAAATGCTACTGCGATTGCGATTGCGACTGCGATTGCGATAAGTATAACTGTTGCTATAACGGGGCTTATACCCCTCTTATTTTT
>JAVZJF010000187.1:0-2385 GCA_038870935.1 Candidatus Anstonellales archaeon
CTTAAAATAGTTATTGTCAAAGATTTATGATATGCAGAATTTGAATAAAGTTAGTTTAGATAATAGAGCGAAACTATTCATTTTAATTTTTTTAATAATTTTGTGTTTTGTTCTTTTGTTTCTCTATTTTGGCAATAATGAGAAATCAAAAGTTGTTAATAACAAGGATATTAGAACATCTTTAATAGGATTACAGAATGCGAAAAATATTGTAATAGTTGAGGAATTAGATAGTGATTTACCTAAAGAACAAAAATCTGCTATTATTAGTTGCGCAATAGACTTAACAACTTCTTTAATATTGGGGAACTTAGTTAATGAAAATAATTTAGACATAATAGCATATGATAGACAAAATTGTTTAATGATTAAGGATAATAGAACATTTAATTACTCACTTAATGAATGTGAGAATCAATTAAAAGAGCAAAACGCATTTGCAATTTATTTAAAGCCAAAGAGGTTTAATGAGGAAAATGAATACTATGAAACTAGAATGTTGATTTATGTTCCTCAGAATTATACAGATAAATGTCAGATCATTGTAAAATGATTGTGATTGATTGGAATATATAGCATTATATATGGCTATTTTGTCAATATTTCAATCATTAAATTACCATTATTATCTCTTTTTATTTTCAAATCTTTAGTTGTTTGATCAATTGATATACTAAGTTTAATAGCTACATTTTGTGAAGGTTTACACAAGTAAAGACTTTCTAATTCACCAGTATCTTTTAATTTTCGTTCGTAGAGAAGCAATAGTTTATCTTTTTTATCAAGTATAGTTTCTACTATTTCAAGAACTAATTGTTTATTTCCATTAGTTTTGGCAATTTCTATGATTTTGTTTTTATTAACGGCAATTAATGTTAAGAGTTCGTTTTCTAGCATTCTTCCGTGCAGACTATTCTGTAAAATTATCTTAGAAGTTCCTAAAGTCACCAGACTCTCAAGTAAAGGTTTTAAGTTTTTGGTTTTAAAATTTAATTTAGTTATGTTGTTTTTTACAGTACCTTTATTTGTAGTTTGTAGTTCCATCTGGCCACCTTTTAATTAATATTAATATACAAAAAAACATTTATAAACACATATCTAATAGAAATTTAAACGTATCATGATGATTTATTTTTATGAACTTTTTTGCTGAGATTATTCTATATCTGAAACGTATTGTTAGCTTATGTTTAAAGCTCTTGATTGATGACTATTCACTTCAGGTGTTAGATTCAATAAGAAATCACAGAAAAATTCTCAACAAAAGATTGAAGATTTTTATATTTGGGAAATTATCTAAGTTGGTTTTAGATGAAATGAGTAAAGACAACGACGTTGTTATTTTTGATTCTGAATCAGACATTAATGAATTAAAGAAGGTTCAGAACACTAAATTTGATGTATGTATTTTAGTTAGAATCTGTGAATTAACCAATGGTTTTAATGATATTTTATTGCGAATAAGGTCTAATTCAGAATCTTCAATTGTCATAGATTCTATATTATGCCACTTTAGTAGTGCTCAGGAAAGATTTCTGAACAATATTGAACAAACAAGTACATATTTCAGATTCGGTGCAAAAGGATTAGCAGGGATTTACTATTCCAACATAAATCCATTAGAAGATCATGTCTTTTGGTATATTTTTTTGTTTTTTATCATTCTTATGGGTGTAGCATCATATTTTTTTACATTTCAGATACCTCAAGATGATCTTTTACGCCATTTAGTTGCTTATAAATACGATTACGATTATTCAAAACTATATCCAGAAACCTGGTTATTTAATGGGTATAGAATTTACCTTGGTTTTGAAGAGATTTATGGGGTTTTGCATAAGTCTTTCAAAGAAAATGCAATTCCTATTGTGCAATCATTTGCATTTTTATTGTATTCAATAATTTTTTTCTTATTCTTGGGCAAATACATTAAAGACGATGGACTCTTGATGATAACATCGTTTTTATTTCTTGCGTATTTAATCGAGCCAAGGTTCATTTTAGGAAGACCTACGATATTTGTATCATTATTGTTCGTAGTTTCATTATTTACTCATAATATTCTTGTTTCACTTTTTTTTGGATTTTTAATAGTATTTTCTTATTATTTTTGGGTGCCTTATGTTCTTTTATTAATTTTGGTAAGAAGAGAGCATTTGCTCACATTAATTGTGGCTATATTGTTTTGGCATTTTCATTCAGATGGTAAATTCTTTTCAGATTTAATTTACTTTATTCAGAAAACTAAAGATAATGAAACTTTTTTTCCTATTGGAGAATTAGGTTCATTATTGTATGGTATTATTTCAAATCCATATTATTTATTACCTTTAATTTTTTACTATTATTTTGGCAATAAGAAATATTTACCCATTATTTTAATTC
>JAVZJF010000188.1:0-2384 GCA_038870935.1 Candidatus Anstonellales archaeon
CAGCCACGCTACCTGGTTACATCATGGCCCCTATTGTGCCAACACCAACCAGTCCAACACCAACCAGTTAGAATTATTATAATTTAATATTCATTGAATTAAGAAGTAATAAAAAGGTATTTTTTAGTTTAATTAAGGAATAAAAAATTCTTCTTCAAGTCTCTCTTTTAATTTATGAATCTTATTATAATCATCAATTTTTTCATTAATCGCTATGATTAATGGATTGTTCAATCCTCGCGGATTTAAACTTTCTGTTTTGCTAAAAGAAACATTGCCAAAAGTCTCTTGAATTACACTAGATAGTTTTGACAAAACAATTTTTTCACCATTCAATTTTGCAATAATCCAATATGGAATTTCAATCTCAATTTCTCCATTTTTACAAATTACAATATCGTAAGAGTTCATGTTTTCTTGAACTATCTTATGGAAGTCTATTATCATGTTTTTTCTGTCATTATCTATAATAACTACTTTTTCCCCCCATAATTCTAAGTCTCTAACTATTGAAAAATTAGGATTTAGCATATTTTCTCTATTGAAAATCACTAATTCTATTCTATTTTTTGTCCTTTCTAAATACGCAATCTCTAGAATTTTTAATAAATAGTCTTCATTTAGCTTTTTACCAACTTCTTCAAAATAATTGAAATACTTTTTAAACAAAAAACTCGCTTTTTCTGAAAATTTTTTAGCATTTTCAGATAATTTATATAATTCCAAACTATCCTTTGCACCTGCAATAACCATAACTGCATCTGTTACTTCTTCACATAGTTGATTGATTCTTTCTTTTGATAATACCTCATTCAAATAATTCCCCAAACTAGTGTAATAATTACCTGATGACCTTAAGATAGATTCTTTAACACCACTATTACTATAGTAAATAGCAAGGAACCTCGCCACTCCTCTTCTTATGTAAGATTTATTTAAGTCTAAATGATGACTATTATTTTTAAGATTAATAGTTAACAGATCATAGAGATATGTATATGCAAAGTAATAAACATAGAGAGAGTGTAGATTGTCAAGATTGTCATCAAGTTTTCCTAAAATAGTTTCATATCTTAATTTTGCTAGTTTATTTATATCATACCATTTACTAATTAATTCTTCAATTTTGGAATTTATCTTTTTTGTATCTGTTAATTTATTTAAACCATTAATATATTCATCAACCAAAATCTTTATGTCGCCAAAAAGTTTTGTTCTGTATCTTTCTAATTCATCACTAGAAAGTTCCTTAATTTCATTACTATAATATTCCTTATCAAATACATCAACAAATCTAAAAGAGATTGCATAAAATTGTTCTCTATTCCTTCTTTTTTCATTAATGATAATACTCCTTGGTTCAGATCTCAAATATATCAAGAATAATGCATATGAGGTAATCTCCAATAACTCTAGATTATTATGGATGTTAGAAGCATCTCTTCTGTCAGTCATTGAAAACTTAAATAAGAAATCCAAAAAACTTATATCAGATTTAATTATACCTTTAGTATCTAATTCCAAAGCATGATGATAATCTTCTATGAGGTCATGCAATAACTCGACTGAAATATGTATCGCTATGTCTTTGATTTCGGAACTTGATAGTTTTTCAGTAATTTTATCCTTTTTTGGAATAAGTCTTTTTACTGCAGATTCTGCTACATCCAAACAATGGAATATATACTTTCTATGTCCATTTAATTCATACTTTCTGTTCATTGGTGCATGGACAATTAAAGCATTCAAATATGCGTTAATTATAAAGTCTATTAATAACTCTTTATCATCTATCGAGATTTGTGATTGATTACAAAGGCCATTAAAGGGCTTTAAAATATTTTCTAAAAATCTATTATTTGCTTCATCTAAGAAACTTATATTAGGACTATTTTTAAGATTGGTACCTTGTGATGGATTATATGAATTTGTATAATGTTCTTCTAACCAGCTCTTTAAGTTTTTAAATGTAACATTTTGATTTACTAATAAAGTTTTTTTATTGAAAAAATATTCCAAAAGCGATAAGAATTCTTTAGTGTTTGAAAACTTGTTATGCTTTTCAGCAATCACATTTGATGGAGTGAAAGCAATATTAGTAAAGCTATTTGTTTGCTTTCCTTCGAACTCTTTAATGTAAATATTGTCAACCAAAGGTTTAGTCATATTATTAGTATTAAACCTTTTGATTATGTTAGATATTATTTGTGAAGCATTTGAGATGAAAAATTTTGAATTTTGATAATTTTCAATCATAAGAATTACACCAAAACCTTTTTCAAAAATTAAAAAATTTAATTGTGTACATGTTGTTTTTTATATCATCTGTATTCATAATATTGCCAAAAAAAGGTAAGTTAACTATACTTACCAATCCTTTTTTA
>JAVZJF010000189.1:0-2365 GCA_038870935.1 Candidatus Anstonellales archaeon
TGATTAATCTTAATCTGATTTAAAATATATATAAATGCAGTTGCATCCAATGCTGTTAATAAAAATCCAGCAACAAAAATTACTAATGGTAATGATATTAAAAATAAGACAATTGTCAGCACGCTTAAAATAATAATTATAAAACTTACGAAATTTATCAAAAAATTCTTTAAAGTAATATCTAAACCTAACTGAAAAAAAGCTTTGAAATTTTCTTTGATGTTAAAAAAAGTCATCTTAAAACCATTAAAGACTTCTGATAAATATGACATATTATGTAAGTTGTTACTATTTAGATTAGAACCAGAGTCACATAATAAATTTTGAAATAAAACACTCAAAAAAGAATAGTCATAAACATTTAATAAAGAATTAAAAATTACAACAAATATAAGTACTAAGATGAAAATAGAAACAAAAAATAGTATGTTTAAAAGAATTGAGTTACTGTCTGAAAAACCTTTAAAAAGAAAAATTGTAAAAGTTGAATAATAAGGACTATGGAGTAATTTATCTATTACAATAAAACCAACAATACCTATAATTAAAAGAAAGATAATTGTAATCAATCTGAAAAAAATGGCACAGATTGTTGCACCAATTGCATTAAAAAAAGCCTTTCGATTTTTAATGTCTTTATAAATTGTTGTAGAGCTATGAAATGCAAACTTTAATCCTTCTACAAATTGAATTAAATTGTTGCGCAAAGCATTAATGAGCATAAATAAAACACTTCCTTTTTATTATAAATTTTATTAATTCAAGTTATTTAAGTTTATTTTTGTAATTCCCTGACCATAAAGGATCTCTAATATATAGTTATTGAATGTCATTGGCATTTCTATCAAGTAAGTTTCTGGTTTTGATGCATTATCAGAAATGATCGTAATCATTAAATTAGTCTTAGGAGAAATTTTGTAATCAAGATCCTTAAATGAAACAACTAGCTCAGCCAAAGCTTTTTCATGCACATAAGGAGTTTGATAACTAAAAGATTCTGTAGGGTCTTTAACGATCTGAACTCCAAAAGATTTTCCAGGAATCGGTTCATCGCTTCCAGAATAAGTCAAAACACTAGAATAATTTAGATACTCAATAATTAAAGTAGATTTAGATAAATCAACTGAACCAAATCCTTTATACGCTCTTACACGGAGTTTAAGGATTTTTACATACTCGTTATTATTAGTAATCACTACTGCAGAGATTAATTCTAATTTTGGCAAACCTAAATTTTTTATGTCAATTTGCTTTTGACCAGATGTATTTGCGAGTTCTTCAGCAGACTTAATTAGTTGTTCTTTCTTTTCTTTTGGTGCAGTAAAATAAAATAAAATACCAGCAAATATTAGAAATATAACTACAAAACCGAATAAAACAGGATAATTTAACCTTAATTTTGAAGTTTTTCTTTCTTTTTTCTTATCAATTTCAGAACTATCTGATTTGATATCTGAAACATCAGGCAAATAATATTCTTCATTGTCCATTACTATTTCACTTTGTTAAATAATTAACATTGAATTTTTTAAAACCATTATTAAAAATTTATTTAATTTCTTGAGGTTATTTTATGTCAAGAAAAATTTGTTTGGCTTATTCAGGAGGTTTAGATACCTCAATAATATTGCATTGGCTAGTATATGAAAAAAGTTATGATCTAATTGCTTTTTCCGCTGACATAGGACAAGAGATATTCAATAAAAATGAGATTGAAAAAAGGGCAAAAACTACAGGAGCAGAAAAAGTGATTATCAAAGACCTTAAAAAAGAATTAATTGAAGAATTTGCATTCAGAGCAATAAAATCGGATGCATATTATGAAGATGGCTATTTATTAGGTACTTCAATAGCACGACCATTAATTGCAAAGCATCAAGTAGAAATTGCAAAAAGAGAGAATTGTAATATTCTTTCTCATGGTGCTACAGGAAAAGGAAATGACCAAATTAGATTTGAATTGGCATATAAAGTATTATATCCCGAAGCCATAATTTACTCCCCATGGAAAGATAAAGAATTTCTTAAATCATTCAAAAGCAGAGAAGAAATGATTAAATATGCTGAAAAAAACAAATTAGATATTCATTCAAAAAGTAAGAGTTATTCAATTGATGATAATTTATTACATATATCTCATGAAGGTGGAATATTAGAAGACCCAAATAACTCAAGTCATAAAAACTTGATAAAAAGTTCTAAGGAAAATAGTTCTAAATTAATTGAAATAGAATTTGAAAAAGGTGTTCCTAAAATACTCTTCATTGATGATAAAAAGATTGAAGATTCAGTAGAGATATTTAATCTATTAAATGAATTATCAAAAAGATATTGTTTTGGCATAATAGATATTGTTGAAAATAGA
>JAVZJF010000190.1:0-2357 GCA_038870935.1 Candidatus Anstonellales archaeon
GAGGCTGTTATGAGTAATTTAATAACAGGACCTTTTGCAGCCATTCCTGAGATATTAACCTATAGAGATATACTATACATATGGTTGAGTAAAGCGATTGCAGGAGAATTAACTCCGGAGGAAGCTCTAAAAGGTGCGGCTAATGAGCTTGATAAGAAATTCAAAGAGCTAGGATTTTAAACATCTACCTTTTTATTTTAAATCTATGACAAAGCGCGAATTGCTGGGGTGAAATAAATAATGCGAAAGAAAATCACTCCGTGGATATTAATTGCTGGTGCTTTAATATTACTTTTCTTGAACGATATTTTTCCCACGATTTATGCTCTTTATCTAAGCTTTTTTACCTATAATTTAGTATCAGGAGCTCCTCCTACATTTTTCCATTTGAATAACTATAAGAACCTATTAGAAGATTCTGATATTATTTCTTCTCTTTTAAGGGGAGTCACCTTTTCCATTTTAACGACCTTTTTTAGCGTTAGTATAGGTCTTGCGTTAGCATTTTTAATGTATAAGGAATTTAAGGGCAATACATTTTTGAGAGTAGTAATATGTTTACCCTTAGGATTACCGTATATAACAATTGGTAGTATGTGGAAACTCATGTGCAACCCAAGTATAGGCATAATACCTTTTCTTTTGAAAAACTTCGGGATATCTTATGATATTTCCTCAAATGGTGTTCAAGCTTTTATCACCACCTTATTTATGGATTTATGGCATTGGATTCCTTTGACAGCATTAATTTTACTGGCAGCGTTAACCTCTATTCCTAAACATATGCTTGAAGCCGCGGAAGTTGACGGCGCTAATATGTTTCAAAAGCTTAGGTATATTTATCTTCCCATGATATCTGGGGATCTTTTATTCGCAGCCTTAATAAGATTTATGGATTCTTTACGAATCTTTGATGAGGTGTGGATGTTAACAGGAGGTGGGCCAGGCACTTCAACTAGATATATGAGTATAGCGTTATACTCCATTGTCCTTAAAAGGTGGGATATTGGTTATGGTGCAGCCATTTCAATGTTTTTCGCATACTTTATAATATTTTTCTCTTGGATAACAAACAAAATATTACAGGTGAGAAGAATATGATGCAAAGAATCACCTCCATCTCTTTTTACTTATTAGTTGCCATAATATCCCTCATATTTCTTTTCCCAATCTATTGGACTATAATAACTTCACTTAAATCAGTAACAGATATTTTCAGCAGGCCTCCTATACTACTTCCTTATAATCCAGTTCTAGAAAACTACTATAGACCATTTTTTATTGAAGGATATACAAAACTGTTCATAAATTCATTGATAGCAAGTATAGGAAATGTTATAGTTGTAATACCGTTAAGTACCTTAGCGGCCTATGCTCTCTCTAGATATAAATTCCTAGGAGCCAACACTTTTCAATTCTTTGCATTAACATGTAGAATGGCTCCACCTGCCGCGTTTATTGTTCCATATTATTTAATGTTTCGAAGTTTGGGATTGCTTGATACTCCTATTGCTCTGATAATAGCCTATACCATATTCAATATACCTCTTGCGATATGGATTATAAAATCAGGATTTGATTCTATACCCTATGAAGTAGAAGAGAGTGCCACAATAGATGGTGCCTCATTAACAGCAAGGTTAATTAGAATAAGTATCCCACTTTGTGCTCCAAGCATAGCTGCTGCTACGATACTAGTCTTTCTATTTGCTTGGAATGAATATTTGTTTGCTTCCGTATTAACAGGTTTTAATGCAAGAACAATTACAACAGGATTAACGGCATTCATAACCGAGGTCGGAATTAGATGGGGCGAAATGGCTGCTGTATCAGTTGTATGTATGATTCCGGGAATAATTTTGGTGATTTTCCTTCAGAAATATATTGTTAAAGGACTTTCTTTGGGAGGGGTTAGAGGATGAGTAAAAATGAGAAAATGTCATTCAGTGATAAGATTTTCTTAACGGTAAGTCTAATGATATTAATAGCCTTCATATGGCTTAGATTCTTAGAGGAACAATTAACAATTTGGTTCTCGATACCACTTTATGTTATGGTTGCTTATTTAATTTTTAAATGGCCGAAAATTGTTAAGAAAATTATTTGGATGAAAAGAAGAATTTTATAAAAAACTTTAACAAAATTTATCCAGGGTCTTCTAACACCATATAGGGAGTGATGGCTCCTTAAATCTCTATCAGAAGAAAGTAGAGTAGAAGAATTGAAGAAATCGATGGAAAATAAAAACCCAAAGGACTCTTCAATAACTTCTTATTCCCCAAGTATAAAATGAGATTCGCGCCTAAGATGCTGAAGTTGCATTTCACGTTCAGTAATTTTCTAGCGTTGCAGAACTC
>JAVZJF010000191.1:0-2347 GCA_038870935.1 Candidatus Anstonellales archaeon
CCTCTATAACCTTTTTATTAGTATGACCAACAGAACATGTTGCTATCCCTGAAATCAAGTCAAGGTATTTGATGCCTTTTTTATCAAATAGATAAACGTCTTCTCCATAATCAATAACAAGATTTTTGTTGTATGTACTTAATAGATATTTCTCACTCATTTGAACAATAATCTTCTCTTCTTCATTATAATTTAACAATTTGTTCATTTTATCACGAGCTTATTTCTAATATATCATAATATAGTCCTATCTAGGTTATCAACTCTTTTCGCTAGTTTAAAAGCTTTTTTAGCGTCTATATTTACCCAGAATATGTTCCATTTCCTTGTTTTAATACATCCAGTACAATAAGAAAAGTAATAATTATTGATATCATTTTCTTTGCTGCTTCGCCATATTAAATATTTATGATTCTTTATTACTTTTTGAAAAAGTTCGTTACCTAAACCAGTGCCACGAAATGCTTCAGAAACTGCTAATTTATCTAAATAAAAAAAGTTCTTAAAGTCCTTGAAAGGTTTTCTCAAAATAGCACAACCATAATAATCCTTTTCGTAATAAATTTTAACTACGTCTTTCAAGGAAAAATAATATGAAACAAGTTTTCTGCCTGAAAATGCATCAGTTAACAAATTTTTTAATTTTTGAATATCTATTTGAGAAAAAGAATTTGCATGCTTTATATAGAAATATTTTATGTATGTACCACTACCTTTTACACTAAAAATCTCCTTTAACAAGTTTTGAGGTGAAGTTATTGATACAGACGATGCTCTATTCTTTATCAAAAATTCCTTAATAGATTTGATTTTAGGTATCATACCATTTGAAATATTTATACTTTTGTTTCTAATTAAATCTCGCAAATTCAAATAATTTACTAAATTATTATCTTTATCTAATATTCCTCCTATTGAAGTGACATAGATCAATTTTTTAACTTTTAGTTCCATGGCGATTTTTGATGCCACGTAATCTGCATTTATGTTAACTAAATAATCATTGCAATTTTTTGATAGATTACCTATAGGAGACAAGATAACTACTGTTTTATTTCTTAATTCACGTATAATTGCATTTTTATTAATTTTGACGATTTTTCCCACATAGCCATATTTTTCTTTATTTTCGAAATCACATAATATCAAGCTATTTAGAGCAGTCATAGTCATATACTTTGCATTAACACCTTTTCCAAGCAAAGAGTTCTCTATTTTCTTGCCAAATTCATAATAAGTTTCCTTAATTACTTTCATATCATGTTTGTGAGTAAATCGTATTCCTTCAATTTTCTTTGAGTTTTTTAATCTGCTATCCAGTTGCTTTTGAGCACCATGTACTATAACAGGAACTAAATCCAAAGAATACATGAAAGCTATGTCTTCTATAATGTTCTCAAAGTCTTTTTCAAAACATTCTCCAGAAATTTTTATTACAGCAAACTTTTCTTTAGGTAATTTGGCATAGAGATTTTTAAAGATATTAAATTCTTTTTTAGAACCTATTCTGTTCAAAATAGATAGAAAGTTAAACTTAGATTTTTCATCTGTACGAATATTACCCATAATAAGCGCCATTTTCAAAGAAAAATTAGTATATCATTTTTGAAAGTGAACTCAATTAATAAAAGTTTTGAAAAAATACTAACAGAAATTTTATGCAAAAATTAACAAAATTTTAAAAACCCTTATTCAAATAAGAGATTTATTATAAAAACTGCCTCGGTAGCTCAGTTGGTAGAGCGGCTGACTGTTAATCAGTAGGTCGGAGGTTCGAGTCCTCCCCGGGGCGCTTCTTCATGAAAAGCAATTAAAAGCAATTACTAGAATTTTTTAACTTACTTCATTTGCAAGTGCTAGAGAAATTGCACTTATTTTTTTACAGGAATTATCTAACTCTTCTAATTTTGAATACAAATTTAAAATATCATCTGAGAAGTCAGAAAATGAATTTGTTATGAAATTTTCTAATTTTGTTTGATTAGTAAATCCTACACAATTAGAGTCTCTATTATTCTTGGCATTTTCAATAAGCTTATTAGAAAATGTCTGAAATGTTTGATTGAATTCCTCAAGCTTAGAAAAACATTCATCACTTTCATTGATTTTTTTACCTAAATTATTTAACATTTCAACTAAATTACTGGTTTGTTTCTCTTGTAAGAGGCTATCATTTATTCTCCAATCAAAATAAAGCTTACATCTTAATGTTAATGTCTTGTTTAATATATCGGAACTAATGTTACCACTAAGATTTTCAGATAACACATTATCTTGCTGAATATATGAAATCACGTTATTCTGTATTTGATAATTAAGTTCTTGGCTTTTGTTTACAAATTCTTTT
>JAVZJF010000192.1:0-2311 GCA_038870935.1 Candidatus Anstonellales archaeon
GATATACAAGCAGGAGAAAGAAATTATTTGATTTCTTCAAAAGCATTTCTTGAAAAAATTAGTACCATGTCAAAAGAAGATTTACAAGTAGCAATTAGAAACGTAGAATTACTTTCTGATGCAGGAATAGTAATCAGGCATTCAGAAATTCCTGAAGAATTAAATTATATTTCAACCATTTCTGGTTCAGGTATATTATTCACATACAGATATGAAGAAAACAATCAAAGAAAATTGTTTATACTTGCAAGAATGAATTCAACAAAAGCAAACCAAAAATTAGAAAAATTTTACGATGTTTTTGAGAAGGCTGAAGAGGTTAATACAGATACAATTCACTACTATGCATCTAAAAATAGTTGAGAAAATAAAAAATTAGAATCCTTTACCCATATCGCATTCCATTTCACACGCATTCAATTCAGCAATATCTTCTATGTATTTTTTCTTACATTCTTCAACGCATTGTCTACATGCATAGAATTTATCCATGAATATTTCAGTGCACTTTCCTTCATAAAAGCCGCATTTTGCATACTTTCTACATCTGTCTCCAATAACATATTTATCATCGCATTTAGGTACTTTATATCCACAAGTAAATTTTAATCCATGGCATTCTTGTGGCACGCATCTCATTTCACTTGTTAGTGAAAGAATTTTATCAGAATTAATTACTATTAATCCTATTGCAAATACTACAATGCCTAAGATTATGCCAAAAACAGAGGCAAAAAAGATTCTTGATATATTAGGTTTATTCTCTTCATTATTTTTTTCGATATATTTATCGAGAATGTTTTGTTGTTCATTCATTTTCATTTGATTTGTTGAATCCTCTTGGTCATTTTCGTTTCCTTCTACTGTGATAATAATTTCTGAATCCGATACTTGTGTTATATTATCTTTATCTAGCATAGGCATTCACTATTTATTTCTTTCAAAATTTCATTTAAGATTTGGTTTAGATTTTTTTTAGTCGTATTAATCTTGACCCATCTGTTAAAAACAAAAAATTGATTTTCATACATATTTTCATATTCTTTTTTTATTTTTTTCAGGAACTCAATATTTTCAAAAACGCTTTTCTTTTTCTTTCTCTTATTAATTCTATTTAATGCAACTTCTACATCAACATCTAAATAGATTACATAATCTGGTTTTTTTAATTTCAATTTTTGGAATAAATTGTTTGCTTCTTCTAAAGAAAATAAATCATTTTGATAAGCTAATGTAGAATAAACATATCTATCTAAAACACAGTTTTTTGTATAAATTGTATTTAATGCGATATCTGTTAAGAAGAGAAGGAATTGATTTTCTTTACTAATTTTTTCTTTTCCTTTGAGAAATCTTTTAATGTTCTTGAAAGAATTAGTAGGAAAATTAATGTAATTAATATTTAATTTCTTGGCCAATTTTTTGGCAATTGTTGTTTTTCCAGAACCATCTATGCCTTCGATTGCAATTAGCATAATAATAAGAATACAAATAACAAATAAAAATACTCGTTAAAGTTAATTTTTTTAATTGGCTCAGGAGATCTGGTATTTCATCATCTACCCATTTGAAATAAATCAGTCTGGGGCAGTGTCATCACAGCCAATTATTTTTAGAATTATGGTTATATTAACATAAAAAGCTTTTTAGAGCCCCAGGTGGGATTTGAACCCACGACCTCTCGTTTACGAGACGAGCGCTCTTCCGCTGAGCTACAGGGGCTTTATTATTAAAAAAAGTTTAATTATTTGAGAAGATTAGGTAAGTGTTTTTCTTAATAGTTTTCAAATCATATTTATTCTCTTGATAAGGAATTTCTATGTAAAAGCTATATGGTTCATCAAAAGTATAGATAGGGCAAAAAGAATTATTTATTTGATTGCATCTTGCCATTAAGCCAATGTTTTTTACTTCAAAGAGAATAGTTGTCGAGTTTTTTAGATTAGAAATGTTTAGTTCAACAGGTTCAACTGCTAAAAGAAGTAAATCAAAGCTTACATTTTTCATCCAGAAACCTATTTTTTCTTTTCTTTCATACATGAATAGAATAGCGCAGTCATTGCATTTTTCTCTATTCATAAATCCTTTTCTTTGTTCTTCTTCACTTATTGCGAGTTCTGTCTTTAATTTATTATTATTTACAATTAAGGTACCGTTTTTGTTCTTTGATATTAATGAAATAATAAATTTCTCATCACTTAGAATTTCGCTTTCACTTTTTTTTATTAATTCTTCTGCTTTTTGATTTACTTTTTTTAGAAATTGTTGCGGGGAGACTTCTATTAGGAAGAGAATTATTACAATAACAATA
>JAVZJF010000193.1:0-2311 GCA_038870935.1 Candidatus Anstonellales archaeon
AATTCATCAAAATAATGAAGAAGAATTAATAAAAATAGCAAAAAAATATGCAGATAAATTGAGAAATCAAATTTCTTTCCAAATAAAGTCAAGTTCTTATAATGGTTCAAGTAAAAGAGAATCTGTTTATCCTCCTTGTATAGAGAATCTATTAGTGAGATTGAGCAATTCTGAAAATTTAAACCATAATGCAAGATGGTATTTAGCACTTTTTTTACTCAAGTTAAAACTAGATGAAGAAAAGATAGTTCATCTATTTTCTACTGCTCCAGATTTTGATGAAAAAATTACGAGATATCAAATTAGTTTCTTGAAGAAAAAAAATTATGCTGTACCAAATTGTGAGCATATAAAGAGTATGAATTTATGCGTGGCGAATTGCAATATAAAAAACCCTTTGCAATATGGTAAAAAATTAAGTAATACTTACAATCAAAAAGAATCAAATATAAGCAAAAATTCTAAAGATGAAATTCATCAATTAAATAGAAATAGTTAGATGGATATGAACAATCAAATTTTTTTGGATTCAGTGATAAAAAATTACTACAAGAAAATTCAATTAAATGTTTATGAAATTTCAAAAAGAGAATTTGGTATAGGTTTTAATGATAAAATTGAAATGAGGCATTTAAATTTTTCTTCATTAGATGAATTAAAGAACTTTTTAGTTGATAAAAAGCCAAGATACATATCTTATTCATCAGCATTATATGAGTTTCCTGGAGCGAGGCCAATGGAAAGAAAAAATCTTTATGCTTGTGAATTAACGTTCGATATTGATATTCAAACCATGTCAAAGCTATTGACAAAAGATGAGCTTTCTTTTGCAAAAGAGCAAGTTAACAGATTGATAGATGATTTTTTAGTTTCAGATTTTGGAATTTCAAAAGATAAAATTATATTAAATTTTTCAGGCAATAGAGGTTTTCATGTTCATGTTTATGATGAAAGTATAATGAAATTAGATTCTGATGCACGTAGGCAAATTAGTGATTATATAACAGGAAAAATATTCAATAAGTTTGATCAATTTTTTAATATTAAAGGAAATGTTATATCAGATGGAATAAGTCTAAATGAAATAGGATTGAAAAATAGAATTGCTAAGAAATTCATTGATTTAATTACTGAAAGCAATAACGAATTTGTAAAATTAAAGTATGCTTTGATTAATGGGAATTATGTTGGAATAGTATTTCACAATGCCAGATATTTCAAGCAAAAACTTCAGCGAATTTTTTTAGATGCCAAAAAAAAAGTTTTTGTATCAATTGATGAAAAAGTTACTTTTGATTTATCTAAACTAATAAGAATGCCAGATTCTATTCACGGTTCGACTGGTTTAATTGCAAAAACAATTACGATAAAGGAACTTGATAATTTTAATCCTTATGAACATGCAATTATTAAATTTAAAGGAGAGGCAAAAGTTGTTGCAAAAGAGGATATAAAACTACCTGAGCTCGATTTAGAAATTCAAAAGAACAAAGAAATTATTATCCCAATAAAATTCGCATTTCCTTTAGCGTGTTTAAATTTAATAGATGTTTTAGAAGTTATGATTTAGTGAATTTTATATATCAATAATTAACTTAATAGTTCTCTTAATTTTTTGGATGTTTCTGATATTTTAAGCATTTCTAAAGTGTAATTTTGCTTTTTAGCAATAATTGTAATGAGAAAACAGATGTTATTTATTTTTGACAAAACGATTCTTTGATAATCCGTTTCTATTACACTGGTTTCAAAATCACCCATATAAATCTCATTGCTTAGAGTTTCAGAAAAATTTATTACGTGAGCGGCATTTATGGAAATTCCTTTCCAATTTATATTATTCTTTATTTTTTCTATAGCTTCAATTATTAAACCATCGCGTCTAATAACAGCGGCATCAGATATATCTCCAGATAATAAGTTGTTTAACAATTCTTTTATTCTGCTCCTGATTAGATTAGATTGAATAATTTTTTGGTTATCAATTTTTTCATCTGACATAAATTTCACTTAATTATTATATTATTTCTATGCCGCTTTCTTCTAGCCTATAATTTATTTCACAAGGTAAACTTTCACTTTTAATTTGAGAGCCATTTAGTTGATAAGTATAATCAATTGCTTGATGAGTTATAAAGAAATCTGTTTGTGATAAATATATAACTACACAATTAAAAATACATTTAACTAAAAATAATAAAAAACTTTAACAATAACTCAAACAAATAAAAACTTATTTTTCACATATTACAAAAAATACTAAAACTAAACCATTATCAATATTAATCCTAATAATTAATAATCAACCACC
>JAVZJF010000194.1:0-2306 GCA_038870935.1 Candidatus Anstonellales archaeon
GGGCCATGTCATCTATGCCTTTCTGACAGAACACCACATTGGCGCCTGCGGCCTTAATCTTGTCAACCATTTCCTTCAACATTTTTATTCCTTCCCCTTTAACCAATGTTATACTTTGATTCCAAAATAGGCTTTACGGAAATCTTCTATAGTTATTGGAGTATGTTTTTGTATTAGAATCTATGTAAGCGTATATAATTGGGCTATTCATATCGAGTTAAATATAATGGTTTACTTGCTTGCTTTTTCCTCTCTTCTTTGGAGATGTTTCTTATTGAATTGAGACTTATTGGCTCTACAGTTTTCTCGTCATTAGTTTTCAATTTTTATTCCTTCCTCTTGTTTCATTAATTATGAAATATTTGATTTCAGAAGTGAAGATCAATATTTGAAATCAAATCTTTAATTAGTAAATGTTCAACGTAGAACAAAATATTTGCTCATAGAAGATTCCTTCAAAAGATAGATAAACGAATAAATGTATATCACTGGTGTGTCCTATAGGGGAAAGGGAGGTGATATTATGGTAACTAAAAAGGATTTGATAATTGCAATATTGCTGACTTTCTGTCTAACAGCCACATTGTTTACAATAATTCCTATAAGAAGTTCAAGCACACGAGAATATGATCCATGGCTAGACTACAACGATGATGGAATAATAGACATGAAAGACATCTACCAAACAGTTTTGCACTATTGTGCGGAAGGAGACCCCGTAAACAAAACAGCACTACTATACAATGTAAACGAAACATTTACAGAACTCTTAAGCAGGATAGGTGCTTTGGAAGCACGGATACCAAAGAAAGGTTATATTTCAATCCCGCCAACAGCATTCACACCTAAAGAGAACACACAACCATATTATATCTACTATAATGTTTTGGAAGGAGAAGGAGATTTTTTGGCTCCTCTTCAACTACCACTTGGAGTTACCCTTACAAAAATGACCGTCTACTTATCAGACTACAAAACTGATGGAGAAATCGATGTATTTCTAAGGGGATGGAATTTAACATCTAATGAGCCTTTGGGTCCTTGGATGGCGTATGTTGCAACAAGTAAAGAGGGGACTCCAGGACGTATAGTGCTATATGACGATACAATAGATTATGCCACGATTGACAACAATTGTATATACTCTCTCTGGGTGGCTTTTACTTACAAAGACCTTTTCCTAAGTGTAAACGGAGTTGTGCTAGAATATGAATACCCAGCATGACACAAGCTTCTTTTCTTTAATTTTAATTTACATTAAATCCTATTACAGTAAACTTGTTCTATAATGTTGGAGTAAATGATTGAATGTCTATGTATGCGTGGTGTATGTATTAATAAATAAAGCTATTCTTATGATGTTAAAGGCTGTTGCAGTTTCAGTTATTGCTTGACAAGTATTGGTTAGCGATACCCGGTATGCTAACGTTTCTTTGTTTGTCTTAAAAACTAAAACATTGGAGGAGACTTACCTGGTAACGGGTAATTAAGTCATTGTTTTTGTCCACATTGAGAGCAGAAGCGAGCTAAAAAGGGTATCCTACTTTTGCAGTTTGGACAGATTTTTAAAACAAGCTCGGGATGCAGTAAAGCTCCACAAAAACTGCAGTAATTAGAAGATGGAGAAACCTGCCTCCCACATCTTGGACAACTGAAGTATCGTCTTAACGGAGGAAGAGGAAACAAAATCCAAACCCCAACATTCATTCAATAGCCCCTGATAAACTTTCACGGACACTTATTTTTTACTTTTGGGCTATAAATGGTAATATCCATAATATTTAACGTTACCAGTTATTTATGAGCGTAACACAAGGAGAGTTACCAGGTAACTTGCAAATATTTACTAGCACTAATTTCCAAAGGCCATTTCATTATTTAAAAGGTAAATTTGCATATAAGTATATGAAAATAAACCATATGGTAATAGATTTATTAATTCAGAGCTAGAAAATAAGAAATCTATAAATTGAAAGAAAATTTTTGTTACTTGGTATGTGAAAATTTCTTTCTATGAAGTCCATAAAATGTTTGTGATTTCGGGAAATCGATTTTTTATAACTGGTATTTTGTGTTAAAAAGAAAGGAGTGTTTAGTTGTTTATTGTTTGTTCGAGTTCCGTTAATGCTTTGAATATTCGGTCTTTAAGTTCTGACAGTTTTGGGCTCCAGTAATGTTTGATAAATATTGATGGTGGGATACGGCCTTGTAATAGGTTTATTTCGGCTTCTAATATTCCATGTTGTAATAAATATGTTCCGTAGAAGTCTCTTAGCTCATTCAAGCGTAATTTTAGACCATTGCGG
>JAVZJF010000195.1:0-2286 GCA_038870935.1 Candidatus Anstonellales archaeon
TATTTAATTAAACCTATAAATTTTTTCCTAATTAAAACAAAATAAGGAGGCTTTATGTGTGGTATCTTGGGATTTGTTTCAAAAAACACTATAGGTAATCAAAAAGCAACAACGATGTTGCTTAATGGCTATACAGCTCAGAGTGATAGGGGACAACAGTCCTTTGGTGCTTTAATAGGAAAAAATGGTAAGATGGTTGTAATAAAAAAACTATCAATAACGGACTTTATAAAGAAATTTGCTTTAAATAAGTTTAAAGATATTAACCTATGTATGTTCCATCACAGAATGGCAAGCGTAGGTGAAATATCTCAAGAAAATACTCACCCTTTCATAGCAGGCGATATTTGCCTTGTGCATAATGGCACTTGGATCGACTCTATGATGTTTAGGGATGATTTCATTAATGAGCTGACAGGGACTACTGATTCTGAAATTATTGCACATATGATTAACAAGTATGGTGTAAATGCCTTTAAAGAAATTTCAGGATCGGCATCACTAGTTTGGGTTAATAAAAAAGAATCCACGCTGAATTTTTGGAGAACACGCACTCCAATGAAACTAGCGTATATTAAAGAAAGAGAAATATTGCTTTTTGCATCAACACAAGAAGCAATAGAGGCTATGGTAAAAACACTAGGCTTTAAAAAAGTCGCTGGTGTTTTTGCAAATTATTATATAATGGATACGGAGGAAGAATATTTGTATAAATGCAATATTAACTTTTCTTCATTATATGTGGAAAAGGTAAAAAAATACCCTGCTGGTATGAGTAATTTATACAATGTATTTGGAAATGTAAATATATTCAGAAATACAATAGGCAGGGGTGGAATTAAAGAAAAGGTTAAAAAGGTAAAGTTAGATCACAGCTATGATTGTTCTTTACCACAAGGTTATAAATGGGCTAATTCACAACCAAAGTCTCTATTTAGAGATAAGAAGGATTAAATACCTTCTTATCTAATTTTTATTTCTATTAAAAAATAAAAAAAACATAGGAGGAAAAAATGAATAGTATAAGTGAAAAAGACTTAAAGTTAATTTGTTATTTTGGGATGTTCTCGCAGTATATCAAAAATTATTTTGACATACATGAGAAAGATAGTGATGGATTATTTTTCAACAGGCTAAGAAGTAATTCTAATATTGAATATCCCGATGTAATTGACTCAAGGGATATTATTATTGATTATATAACCAGCTGGGGTGTATATTACAGTCTGCGTGATGAGATAGAACATTCTAATCGTTTAGATGAGAACATTACCGCAGAAAGAGAATTTCTTAATAAATTTGTAAGCTCAGAAAGAATATATGACCTCATTAATGCAGAAGAACAAAAACAATATGTTGAGTTCTTTGAAAATATAGAGGATATGGATCAGTTTGTGAATAAAGTAAGAAGTTGGTCTATATACAAAAAATTAATAGTTTTTGCCTACCTGTCGGCTTATATGAATAAATATTCTAAAGCTGAATATTCTTATTCTAATAATATGGTTACAGTTGAACACGTAGCTAATTTATTAAACAGGCATTTTTTAAATCACGGGATTTCAAATTATGAAAAGCTAAGAATTAGAACAAAACACTTAAATGAATATTCCGTTATTATAATGGACAAAACTGTTAATAAGAAAAGAAAAAGACTGGTAAAAGTAAAATACCAAAGACCTGTATGTAATAGTGCTATATATTCTCATAGTATAACCTGTGATTTTTTGCCATATAGACCTAAAAATCCTGAAGAAGAGAAAGCTATAAAACATTATTTGGCATTATATTTAGCGCAATGCTATATGGAACCAACCATAAAGCGTTGGAAAAATATGATCAGACAAGTTTTGTTGATTATGGATGTTGTAATGGATTTTGATCCAGAAGGTAAAGATTCAATAGAAACTACATCAGGTTCTACATCTGAGTCAGGAAACTTCCATTATAACCCTATCAACGACGCCAATTCTTATTCTCATCACACAGTCAGTTTACCAATTATGGCTGACTTATTAGGCATAGAGCTTGAGTATGACGGCAATGTGGATAAGATCTCAAACTTTGGGAACGAGTTTGAATATCTAAGAGAAAATGGCTGGGTAATTGAGAGGGATAATAGTGTAACATTTGAATTAAAAAGTCCATTATTAACGTTAGAAGAAGTCAATAACGTTAGTAATAAATGCAAAAACCTTTTTGATGCATGGTCTGCAAACACAGATAAAAACTTGTCAGGATTGCATGTCCATGTATCAATGGATCGGGAATTTATCGTAGGCAAAC
>JAVZJF010000196.1:0-2220 GCA_038870935.1 Candidatus Anstonellales archaeon
ATTGATTTTGGGTCTAAATTATTAGTTAGTATTGCCCATGTTATACCAATTAATAAACTTCCTAAAAATGACATTAAAAGACCAAAGATACTTACAGCACCATTTGTACCTTTTTTAACTCTTTTTAAATTTCCTAAGTATATTGGGTCATCACCAAAAACCCCTAACTCAGAAGCAAATTTGTCAGCAGTAATTCCTGCTATTGAACCAATAAAACCTTTTGTTAAACCTAATATAAGACATATAATAGGTATAAGACCGTTTGCAATAACATTTTCAAAACTTCTCATATGCTCATATAAACCCATTGCTTTTTTCTCTTCTTTCCCGATCTTTGTAGCAACTACGCTAAATATTAAAAATGCAATAGTTATTATTAGATAGTTTAAGCCTTGATTTTGTTGTAATCCAAAATAAATGAGTGCCAACGCCATTATTAATGATGCACTAAGTGCTTTTTCATCAAGTAATAATGTCTTTTTTATGGTCATAACAATCTCTTTAGGGTTGAGTGGGGGAACTGAGATTTGAACTCAGATCATCAGCTCCCAAAGCTGACAGCATACCAAGTTAGCCCATTCCCCCATATATAAAAATAACTCTATGAAGGAATTATTTATAAAATATCGCATTCATTAAGCAATAAATCTCAAATAGTGTTAAGTTATGTAAGTTAACGATAATAACTATAGTAATTCTTAAAAATAGTTATAATAAATATTTTTATATGGTTAATTTTTTTAATTTAATAAAACAAATTAAGAAAAAGGCTCTGCAGAATAAGAACAATAAATCTGGATTTAATAATAAAAATCCATTATCAGAAGAAACATTTAATTCAATAACTAACTGTAGTACTGATGGTAGTCATTTGGTTCATGAGATTCAGTGGTATGTTTATCTACTAAAAAGCCTCGGTGTTTATGTGAAAAAGATTTCTTCTAATTTCTCAACAAGAAAGAATGCAAATGCAGTAGTTAGTTATATAAATAATGCTATATTTGAGGGTTATAAAGAAGAGTTTATACCTTACAAAGACTTATATAAATATATAGGTTCTTTATTGTGGATTGTGAAACATGCTACAAATCATCAAGTTGATGTTGAATTAACCCTATTTTCTGATCTAGAAAAAAAAATTTCTTTAAGCGATGTTTACCTTAATATGGATCCAGAATGCTTTACCTTTGGCATACTGTTAAATTTAATTTTCCCTTCTATTGTACCATATCTTATCAAAGAGAATAGTTATGATAAACTAGCTACATCATCAAATAAACATCTAATCAATGTTTGGCTAGTACCTTTAGATATTGATAGAAAACTATATGCTGCTATTAGGGTCAATGATACTACGCGAGAATATACGCCAGCATTAATTCAATATGTAGATTATATTCGTGATAACCAAATCGAATATGACTTTATTTTAAGGCATGAATTTCCAAAAAGCGATGAAGCTAAATTAGGTCAATTTGGATTAGCCGAAGCAACTACCTGGACAATTTTAGCTAAAGGTACAATTTCTGTGTATAATCATTTCTATAAAGGAATTCCTGTAGGGGTTGCAGAAGTTATTTTACCTTTACTGAAATTGGAGCAAACCTAGTGATGTATATGAGAATTGAAAATAATACAAATAATCGATTTAATAGTAATAGTGAGAATAGTAAGCTTAAAAAAAATTCGAGAAATTTTACTAATCCATTGCCTTCTTATTCAATAAATGACTTATCATCAAAAATAGACTCAATCTGTTTAGAGGTAGATAGACTATCTGATAGAAGAAAAGCACATGATGTTAAGAACATCATTGTCTTATTTAATTTTGCTATTGAAGAAGTAGAAAATCTTAATTCATACAAGAAAGTATTTATTACACAATCAGTGATTTTTCTGTTAAATATTATTCAGTCTCAATTTGAAAAGTGGAAAACAAATTCTAATTCAATAGTTAACGAAACGACAATTTCAGAAATTATAAAATCATTAATGCATTATTGTGATATCATTAATTTTCTACTTGATCAAAACGGAATTAAATTTCATTTCATTTTAGATATAAGCATTAAAAATTTATTTCTTAAAATTCCAATCGATGAATACTCTTTTCTTTTTGTTATATTGAATAATCTTATAAGTAATTCTATTAATTCTTTGCAAAAGCAAGATAAACAAATTAATAATAAGGAAATTTCTCTTCAAATTAGTATAATACAT
>JAVZJF010000197.1:0-2202 GCA_038870935.1 Candidatus Anstonellales archaeon
TATTTTTTCTAATCTTTTTATTTCTAAAGCTTCCTCAACTATCTTTCTTTTATCTTCCTGTATGATTTCATTTAATGCGTCGATAGATATCACTTGCCTATTTCCAATCATTAATAGTGGATTATATCCATTTATTATTGCTGATGTATCTAAAACTATAATTTTTTCCATTTCATAACTCCCTTTTCAGCCTTCTTTTTAACTTTTTATAAAAATCTTTCTCCTTTGTACATATAATCTTTGTTTTAAACTCACTTTTCTCGAACAATATGTTTGTTCCAGCCGGTATAAATATATGGTCTCTTCCATCTGTAGACATATAGGCGTCAACACCATCATCACATACTCTTACCTCTATTTTGGAGTTTACAGGTACTATTATTGATCTATTGATTAGACTCAATGGTGAAAGCATTGTAATTATAAAAACATCAAGTGCAGGGTCCACTATTGGTCCACCTGCAGATAACGAATATGCTGTAGCTCCAGTTGTAGTTGATATTATTATTCCGTCACCTCTACCACTAAATAATTCTTCATCCTCAACTCTTACCTCTAGATTTATTACTTTCGATGGTATACTTGTTATAACGGTTATTTCATTTAATGCGTCCTTTACTGGATAAATTTCTTCTGCATTTTTTATCACTTGATTTTTAGTGAAAAAGCTTTTTATGGTTGCTTTTACTCTTGTACACTCCTTTATGGTATATTTTCCACTTAATACCTCCGGTATTTTATATATTTCTTCAGGATCCAATTCTGAGAGAAATCCTACCGTTCCTGCATTTACGGATAATATTGGGATTCCTCTTTCTTTTACTTCATTTGCAACTTTTAAAATTGTTCCATCTCCCCCGACAACTATGACTGCATCTACATCAACGTCTCTTATAGATACTCCTCCTTTAAGATTCAATTTCCATGCTAATTCTCTTTCCAATAATGTTTCAAAATCCATTAAAGACAGCATTTCATATATTTTACTGGATATATTTATTGCTCTTTCAGAATCTATCCTTGCAGTTATTAGTATCCTTTTAAGTTCATTCATATGTTTCTTCCTAATAAGTATTTTACCTTAAAATATAAATGTAAATATTTTTAAGAAGAGATTTCAATAATGTGTTAGGTGTCTGTTTTGAAGAGGCCTGAAGAAGCAGGTTCACTAAAAGTAGGGTCGTTTATTATTATTGATGATGAACCTTGCAAGATAGTTAGTATAGATAAATCAAAGGCTGGGAAACATGGTTCTGCCAAAGTGAGAATAGTCGCTTTAGGGATTTTCGATGGTAAAAAACGGTCATATGTTGGTCCTGCCGATGCGCAAGTTGAAGTACCTATAATTGAAAAAAAAGTGGGACAAGTAATCTCTGTCTCTTCTTCATCTATACAACTAATGGATTTGTCAAGCTATGAAATATTTGATGTCCCCACCCCTGAAGAACCTGAATTGAAGGATAAACTTACTTCAGGAGTTGAAGTTGAATATTGGGAAATCATGGGTAGGAAAAAGATTATTCGGGTAAAATAAATTTAAATTATTGGGTGCCAAATTTTGGGCAGCATAAAATTAAAAAACTGCAAATTTATTATTACGCAGGATAAAGGTAAAATTTTAAAAAATACCTCCATGTTTATTGAAGATGGCAGAGTAGTTGAATTATCCGAAAGGATAGGGGTTGAAGCGGAGTATACAATAGATTGTAGAGAAAACATTTGTATTCCTGGGTTAATAAATACGCATACCCATGCTGCAATGTCAATATTTAGAGGTTATGCTGATGATTTGCCGCTTAAAACATGGTTGAATGATAAGATATGGCCTATGGAGAAGAAACTTAAAGAAAAAGATTACTATATTGGTTCTCTACTTTCCTGCATTGAAATGATTAAAAGTGGAACTACACTTTTTTGGGATATGTATCTTAATCCAATGATGTGTGTGAAAGCAGCTGCAGAAGTTGGGTTAAAAGCCATAGTTTCAATAGGGGTTTTTGATTTTGGAGATTCTGCCATGAGGGATCATATGATTCATTTTATTAACTCTTTTTTAAATGATGTGAAAAAGTATGAACCTAAAATTATTGGGGCTATAGGTCCCCATGCACCATATACTTGCTCCAATGAATTATTAATGAAGTGTAAAGATATTGCTGATAAAGAGGGAAGATTACTACAAATACATATAGCTGAAACTAT
>JAVZJF010000198.1:0-2186 GCA_038870935.1 Candidatus Anstonellales archaeon
AAACTATTTAACTTATTGATCAAGTTTAAAAAATATAAAAAGTTTATTGAAAAAAATGATCCATTAACAAAAAGTGTAGTTAGGGGCATTTTTTGTAATTCTTCTCACTGCCTTGCACGACCTGAAATTACAAGACATCTTTTAAGATTAAAGGAAAATGTTTCTTTTACTGAAAAAAATATACTTATACTCATACCAGAAAATACGGAATATCGGAAATATGCAAAATATCTATTAGACAAACTTTTATTATATAATGATCTATTCTATAAGATTCACATATGTATTTATGGATTTCCTTTTGGTATAATACCAATAGAACTTCTTGAGGTTTATCCTCTTTCGCAGTATGAAAAACCTGATATTGTAGATAAAGAATCTGAAAAGGTAATACTCCATGCCTTAAAAATACTTATCGAAAAAGGAAATTATAACAAAGTGATACTAATTTTCAATAGCAATTATATGACTAAATCTACACTAAAGAAACTAATTAGGTTACTCAAATATAAAGGTATCAAAATAAGTTTAATATTTAAAAAATTTCCACAATTTAAAATTATTCTAGAAAAAATTAAACAATAACTTTTCACTACTCTAAAGTAAAAATTATATTTGAGATTTCCTAATAATTGTACCCATACAATAGTCTTGGGTTGGTAAATCATGAAAATAGAGGTGCTTGGCGCAGCCATGGAAATAGGAAGATCCGCAATAAAACTAAGTACCGATAACTCTAAACTATTGTTAGATTATGGTGTTTTGATTCACAGAGATGAACCAAAGTTTCCTTTACCTGTTTCAAGTAGGGATTTAAATGCAATATTATTAACTCATGCGCATTTGGATCATTCTGGTGGCATTCCCCTATTTTATGCATCTTCAAAACCAAAATTATTAACCACAAAGCTTACTGGAGAGATAACCAACCTACTTATAAAGGATTTAATAAAAATATCCTCATACTACTTGCCTTATGAATTTTTAGAACTTAACTATATGCTTAAATCCATTGAACCCATAGAAATTGGAGATGAATTAAGAATAAAAGATTTGAACATATATGTATTGAATGCTGGACATGTTCCCGGAAGTGTAATGTTTTTAATAAGGGCTTATGGTAAAAAGATTCTCTATACTGGAGATTTTAACACTATTGATACAAAGATGTTACATGGGGCGAAGATAAATTTTCCAGATATAGATGTTATAATTATGGAAGGAACCTATGCGACGGTTGATCATGAAGAAAGATCGATTGTTGAAGCCAACTTTATAAATTCCATTCATGAAGTTATAAATAGTAATGGAACCGTAGTTATACCTGCATTTTCTGTTGGAAGATCCCAAGAAATACTTTGTGTATTATATCATCACGGAATTAGAGATAGAATTTTTATTGATGGTATGGCTAAAACTGCAAGTACCATCTTCCTTGATCATCCTCAATACTTTAGAGATTATAAACTTTTATCTGATGCGCTTAAAAAAGCCACATGGGTGGATAGTTGGTCTAAACGTCGGAAAATATGTAAGGAATCTGGAGTTATAATAGCTCCTGCTGGTATGCTTAAAGGTGGTATAGTACGATTTTATGTAAAGAAGATAGCTAAAGAAGAGAGAAACGCAATATTTCTTGTGTCATATCAGGTTGAAGATACTCCTGGAGCTATGTTAATTAAAAGCGGTGAATATAACTTTGGTAAGAATGTTGAGAAAATAAGTGCAAAAGTTAAATATTTTGATTTTTCATCGCATTGTGGTAATAAAGAGTTGGTGAATGTGATAAAATCAATTAACGCAAAAAGGGTAATATTAGTACATGGTGAAAAGAAAAAACTAGAACAATTTAAAGAAATCCTTGAAGAGGAAAAATTAGCTGAACAGGTCATCATACCAGAGGTCGGGGAAGAAATACCATTATAAATATAAGCTCTAATTATTTTTGCTTCAAGTTTTTCTTTGGAGAAGAGGTATATGGGCGGGGTGGGATTTGAACCCACGACCACCGCCGTGTGAGGGCGACATCCTAACCAACTAGACGACCCGCCCATAAATAGGATTCTTATTTAGACTTTTCACGTTTTTTCCATCTTAAATTCTTTCTTCTACATCGTCTACATTTTGTAGCATAAGGCGGGTTTCTAGCACCACACTCCCTACATATCATGAAAAAGAGTCTTTTT
>JAVZJF010000199.1:0-2162 GCA_038870935.1 Candidatus Anstonellales archaeon
ATTTCTACTTCTTCAATTTCTGGTTTTTCAAATATATCCATTGTCATTTTTATGTATTTAACTGCTTCCATGCCTTTTTCAGTAAGATTTACTACTCTTACTATTCCAGTATATTTATCTTCTACTAATCCTGCTTCCTTAAGTTCTCTTAGATTAGCATTGATAGAAGCTGGGCTTCCTCCAACATCTCTTAATATTTCAGCAAAATATTTTGGGCTTTTAGAAAGAGATAAAAGAATCTCTCTTGCTTTTCCAGAAAGTATAAATTCTTCAGGTCTACCTCTTTTCATCCACTTACTTTCCATAAATCTTTCCCCCCCCCCAATTATATATTAATTAACTATTAAATAGTTATAGTATCATTTAATATAAACTTTTTCATAATTTTTATATATTTTATGTAAAGAGGCTATTCTATATCTGTTTATTTCTTTAAGAAAAGCTTATATATAACTATAATATATTTTATAGTGATTAAAATGGTAGAAAAAAAGAATTTAGGAATTTCTACCATACTTATAACAGTTTTGCTGATTGTTATTGCTCTGGTCTTTGTCGGATTATTGTACATGTTCGGGCGTGGATTGTTTGGTGGTCTTTCAACAACTGCTTCATTAGAAGTAATGAAGTTTGACATAATTGCAAATCCTGATGGTAGCGGAGTAATAAACATTGAACTTAAGAATAGTGGCAATGTTAAGATAATGAATACTTTAGAAACTCATGTATATAAACCTGATGGGGCTGAAGTAAGTCTTGGAACTGCTACTTGGGATTATCCTGTTACTGGTGGAATAGATGCTGGACAAACAGCTACTCTTGTAGCTCCTATTTCGGCAGGAAACTTAGTTGCAGGACAAAAGTATTCATTAACTATTAAAGCAGAAGCAGTAAATGGAATGAAAGTTTCGCTATCTTCTTCAACAGTTGCTCATCCATAGGTGAATAAAATGAAAACAAAATCCTCACTTCCCCCTATTTTTTTGTTTAATAAAAAAGCAATCTCGAATATCCTTGCAGTAGTATTATTGGTTATAATAACTCTTGTTGTTGGAGCCCTCTTTTTCATTTTTGGAAGAACAATGTTTTCTTCTCTTTCATCAACTCATGATTTTGAAATTACAGATGCTACAATTTTGCTTGATTCTGCTGGAAATCCAACATTATTAATTTCTATAAAAAATGTAGGGAATAGCAGATTAACAATATCTCAAGTATCAATAGGGACATGGAGTTCAGCTTGGAATCAAGTTCTTGATGCAGGACAACAAGCTGGAAAAACATTTACTCCAACAGGAACTTTTACTTCTGGACAGAAAGTAATTGTTAGAGTTTCTGCAACATATGATTCTACACCTTTAGAGAAAATTACTCAAGTGGTAGTTCAAGGGTGATGAAATATATTTTCACTTCCTTTTTATTTTTTTAATAAAAGGGGAGTTTCAAAATTATTAAGTGAATTTTTAATATTAATTATTTCATTATCAATTACCTTATTAGCAGGATTATTCTTATCAACTTATTCAAAATCTCTTTCATACAACCCTAAAATTGAAATAATTGAAGCAAGAGCAATTTCTTGGAGTGGAGGAACGCTAATAAAAATAAATATAGCCAATGATGGAAATGTAAAATTAACAATTAATTCTGTAAACATAAAAGGAATAAATCAATATTCTATTTCAATAACATTAGAACCTTCTCAAAATTATGAATTTGAAACAAATATTTCTTCTCAAGAAATTGGAAAAAAGCTTACAATAATTGTTTCTGCTTTAACTCCAGATGGAAAAACAATAGAAGCAATTAAAAATGTGGAGGTATTACCATGAAAAATAAAAATTTAAAAAATAAAGGAATAAGCATTCCATTATCTTATATTGCATTAGCAATTATTCTTTTATCAATTGGAGCAATTGCTACTTATTTCTTTATTTATCAAACAAAATTAACAACACAAGTAGCAACGAGTGAATTAGCAAAAGAAGAAACAAGATTATTAGAGAAAATTTCATTGGTATATTGGGGAAATAATTTAGCAATTTTATCAAATGATGGAGAAATTTCAGTTTCTATAAAGAAAATTTATGTAGATAGCAGTATTATAGATTTAGCTTCTCCAATTATTATAAATCCTCATGAGAAAAAAGAAATTTCAATTC
>JAVZJF010000200.1:0-2161 GCA_038870935.1 Candidatus Anstonellales archaeon
CCAAGAAGCATTGTGTTTTTCTCTAGATGTAGGAGCTTTTCTACTTGATTGTGGAGAATTAAAAGTGTTATAGTAGAAGAAAAAATTATTAAGGAAAGTATAAACTTATTGCGGGGTATAATTTCTTCAAAATTATTTTTAACATTCAAAGAGTTGGTTAATCTATTCTCAAACTCCTTTATTTCCTTATTAAAGTACTTCATTGTTAAAGGAATAATAACAATCAGGGATAAAATTGATATTGGAGAAGCCCATCTTAAAAAATCTGCAAAAGTGAGACCGGCTCTTAACGCAATCATAACTCCAACAGGATTACCAACAACAGTTGCGCTGCTTCCAATATTAGTTGCAAACACAGTCATAATTATATATGGTGTTGGATTTACTCGATATTTTCCTGTAAGATGCAAAACAGTAGATGTCATGAAAAGAATAGAAGTTACTTCGTCAACTAATGCTGCGAAAAGTGCAGATAAAATCATAATTACAATTATAAGTTTATTTATGTTATTGCCTACAATGTTAATGATTTTATTTGTTAAAATCTCAAAAAAACGATATTCTTCAAGAAAACCAATTACCACCATCATTCCAACTAGAAAAAGTACAATATCAAGCCCAGCAAACTCTATTAAATGATAAATATCTAAAACACCAAATCCTAATAAAAGAGCCATAGCGATAAAGGCGAATGCAAGCCTAAACCTCCAAAAAAATAACGTCCCTAGAATTAAAGCTAAAAAAAGAGATATAGAGACTACTTGAGCTTTTTCTAACCCAGAAATAAAAGCAACTGCTGCGATACAAGCAATTGAGAATATGTACAACCAAGATTTCTTCATTTTTCAGCCACCGACAGATGTAAATGTGTTCCCTTAAATTTGAGAATTTTATATACGAATAAGCTCTATTTAAATGTTTCCTTACAAAAGTTAATCTCAATAATAACATTATTTAAGTGTTAAAAGTAAATCTTATTAACAGTTATGACATAATATTTTTTGAATTAAGAATTCATTCATAATTCTAAATAGAAGCGTCTATAATGATAATCCATATAAAAAATTAATGTAATCCAAAAAATTAATAAGGAGAAAATGAGTTTAACTAAATTTTTGGGGAATGAATTTTGAAGAAAGTTTTTTTCTCTGCTTCATTATTTATTATACTTGTATTAATTTCCTCTTTACCTAGTTTAGCTTCTACAACAATTGTTTATACAAGTAGTAGAAGAGAAGTATCAGTTAATATTAAAATTGTTTTTATAGGGTTTAATGAAGGAATGATTGATAGAGAATATTTAACTTGGAATAATCCTTACTATAAATATCAATCTATTTTGATTCCCGGAATATCCACTAATGTGCTTTATTTATTTGATTATTCCTATACAATAGTTAATGAAGATTTTAAAAAAGAGTTTTTAAATTATTTACATTCAATAGAAATTAAAGAATATAAAAAGAATTTAATCTGGAATATAAGTTATAAAATTCAAAAAGAAGTGGGATTAACTGTTAATTACACAGAGTTTAAAGTAAATTCTCTAAACAGTTTTTATGATGCTGAAAAAGTTGAGGATTGGCTTATTGCTCATAGCGAAAGCTATGATGGTTTACAAGAAAACGGATATACTTTAATTTTATCTTATTTACCTGAACTTCCAAGTTTTACTCCTGAACAATTTAAAGCAGCTCTTAAAGGGGAAAATGTTACAGTAACTCCGCATTATTACAATAAAACTTTCATTGATTTAGATTTGGGATATAAGCTTAATAGGTGTTGGATGACTGCTTGGGGTGGTAAATCAAGATTATACTATATTGACTTGTCTGCTGGACCAAGCTTAGTTGATAAACAGTTACCGCTTCAACTTGCTGCAGAATTTAACAATATAGATTTAAATTCTACTTATGGTAAAGTTTGGTTAAACCAGTATTTATCAGATTATATTTATGGAGCTGTTTACAACCTTTTTGTTCCAGATTTAATTTATCCATTAAATTTCTCTAAAAAATATGTTATAGATGTTTTAGTTTTAGACAATAGATCAACTAATGCAAAACCAGATATTAAATTAACAGTAAACCAAAATTTAATTGAGAATTCTTTAAAAAACCTTGTTCCATTTGCTAATATTGAAGTGAAGTTAAGATTTAAT
>JAVZJF010000201.1:0-2153 GCA_038870935.1 Candidatus Anstonellales archaeon
ATTCTAAGAGAGCTTTACAGAGAAGAAAGCAAGCAAAGTGAATTATTAAAGCTGCCTGAAAATTTCTACCAAAAACTTGAGGAGCTTATAAATGAATCAAATATAAATGCAAAAAAGAGTCAAGACCTACAAAAGCTCATTGAATATAAAAATATTCTAAGTACAGCAGAGGCTCTTGTTGATATCAGAATTAGGAAAATAATCAGATTAACTTCATTGCTTGATGAGGAATCTACAAAGAAAAAGAGCCTAACAAATGAAGAGCAAGTATTTGCAGAAAAACTAATTAAAATAATTAAAGAATTCAAAGCAGCCCGTTCCTTCATGAATAAAGAATTAAATAGACCACATAACTACGAAATAGAAGTGCATATCTTGCAAGATATTCCAGAATACATAGGAAAAGATGGCAAAATTTATGGACCTTATCAGAAAAATTCAATCGTTAAATTACCTTATGAAGAAGCAGAATATTTGATTAAGGAAAACTTTGCACAAGAAAAAAGATAACTTTATATCTTTATGCAGGTAAAATTTTAGAAATTAACTAATATTTATTTTAGGTTTAGGTGTTAAGACATGGCAGAAGCACAAGTAAAAGCTATTGTTGAAGGCGGAAAAGCAACAGGAGGTCCACCTTTAGGACCCAGCTTGGGTCCTTTAGGTGTCAACATAAATGAAGTAATTAATGAGATAAATAGATTAACTGCAGACTTCAAAGGAGTAAAAGTCCCTGTAACAGTTTACGTTGATAAAAACACTAAGAAATATAGAATAGAGGTTGGTAGCCCTCCTGTAGCAGAATTACTGAAGAAAGAAGCAAACATCGAAAAAGGTAGAAAAGAGAAAGGTCAAATCGCAGGAAATATTGAATTAGAAAAAGTAATTAAAGTTGCAAAAATGAAACAAAGCAATTCTATATCTACTGATTTGAAGCAGATTGTGAAAAATATATTAGGTACTTGTGTTAGTTTAGGTCTAAATGTCAATGGCAAAAATCCAAAAGAAATTATAAAGGAAATTGATGAAGGAAAATATGATGCTAAACTCTCACAAAAATAAATTATTGTGTTTTTTTTCAATATTTTTATTTTTACTAAATGTTCCTCTAAATTTTGCTTTTGACATAAATTTTACTGAAAAATTAATAGATAAACCTTTTATCTACAAAGAAAACTTATTTGCAATTACAGAAAACGGTAGAATAATAGTAAAAAATATTAATGATGAAGTTCCATTTACAACTCTAATTGTCGGGGAAAAAATAAAAGAAAAACCTGGTTTGTTTGGAAAATATCTAACTTTAATTGGCGAATTAAACCTGTACGTATACAATTTAGATACACTAAAAAAAGATATCACTATTGCGAAAAACTCATTAACTTTCTCTAATATAACTCATTGTATTAGCAATGGAACTCATATATTGGTATTAACAGACACTAATCTTTCATTATATCCTTTAACACAAAAAACTAGTGCTTTATGGACTATCGACTTAATGCAAAGCTCAACAAAAAAATCAGAGTCAATAATTTCAAAGGAAATAGTAATTTATGGTAATTTTCAATTTGCTGGCATTTCTATTGATGAAACATACTTTGTTTATGATATAAGAAATAAGGGAAACTTAAGATTTTCATATAATGTAGGAAAATTATTTAAGTCAAAACCTATCCTATTAAGTGATTATGATATAATTTATGGAAATACAAAAGGAGAAGTTGTAAAATCAGGATTAGGAGGGACTTATTGGAAATACTATTCTTATGGCTCTGTTAATTCGCGATTGTCAATACTTGACTCACAAACAGGTTCTTATATTATTTTTACAGCAAGCGATGGTTCAGTTTATTCACTAACGCCTGCAGGAAAATTGACTTGGAAAAAAACTGTTGGGCCAATTAATGATATTGATGTCCAAGATGATATTATAATTGTAGGGCATGCGAATAACATCATGATCTTAGATTTTCAAGGAAATACAATAGGAGAGCTTAACTTAAGAAACGAAGTAATATATGTTTTGGTTAAACAAAATAAAGTTATTGCAATTACAAAATCATCTGCTAATGTTTATAGAATTAAGTCTTATTATCTTAATCCAACTTGTTTCATAGATGTTCCTAAGCATAGGGATCAACTAAAACCTG
>JAVZJF010000202.1:0-2148 GCA_038870935.1 Candidatus Anstonellales archaeon
ACAAAATTCTTTCTAATCCATATCCAGTGTCAACTATTTTAAGAGGCATTAGTTTATATCCTCCATTAACTACTTTATACATCATAAATACCAGTGTAGCTACCTCTAAACCTCCTATACAAACTTCGAAGCATGGACCTGCATTTCCCCCTCCCTCCCACCAACTTTCTTTATACGTTATCTCTTTAGGGTCTACCCCCATAACTTCTGTCATAAAATTATGGCATAGTTCAACGGTCTTATCTTTCCAATAAATTTCCTTATTTGGATAGTTAAAGGCGTGATGAGCAGCCATTTCAAATATTGTTAAATGTTTCATGCTTTTTCCCACTTCATCTATGTCAACTAATCTTATACATGGTTGTGAGATTACCAATGGATTTGCAGGGGGATCTGATTCTCCACTCGTTACAAATGGTTGAAAAACCGCTATGCTTGCTATTGTTAAATATATATCATCCCTCCATCTAGCCACAACTGGGTAGGGATTTATGATTTCATGCCCATTCCTCTTAAAGAATAGTAGAAAGTTATTTCTTAATTCATCTATTGAACTATAATATTTCATTATAGGATTCATCAAAAATTCATATGGTTCACAGGGAGCCTCTCCACATGTTTCACGTAGTGGATTTAATGTCCAAAATGTTTTTCCACATTTTGCACAGATTTTCCTATGAAATGAATTTTGAGTGAAAAATAAGGTTTCATACTCCTTTTCATTAATCATTTATTTTACCACCGCTCCTAATATCAGATAATGCCTATTTTGAGCTATATAATATAAAGTTTAGCAAAATTAAACTATAGTCTACGTATATTTAAAGATTGTTTATCCGAAGAGTGATGCTAATCCTTCTGCAACTTCTTCCTCTTCTTCTTCCTTCTTCTTTTCTTCTTTCTTCTTTTCTTCTTTCGTCTTCGTCTCAGTAGATGATGCAACTGTAGCCGCTGGCATCGCTACCATTGGGGCTGCAATTGATGCTGCGCTTATAGCTTCATCTATATTTATCTCTTTTATTGCTGTTGTTACTGCTTTCAACTTTATCTCATCAATTTCAATTCCAGCTGCTTCTAAAATCTTTCTTAATCTACTTTCTTCAATTGGCTTCTTAGCGTAATGTAGTAGGAGGCTTGCATATATGTACTCTATAAAAATCACCTCCAATTTTGTGATTAAAGTTGTAATAACGTATATTTAAAGATTGTTTATCCGAAGAGTGATGCTAATCCTTCTGCAACTTCTTCCTCTTCTTCTTCCTTCTTCTTTTCTTCTTTCGTCTTCGTCTCAGTAGATGATGCAACTGTAGCACTCTGTATGCCTTCTATTTTAATATCAGGGTTTATTTGCATAAGTTTTTGTGCTAAGATTATTGCTTTAGTGTTTGCAGATGCAATTGCTTTTGGCATTAACTCTGGGATTGGTATTACAGTTTCTTCAGCAATTTTATTCGCTATTTTAGTTGCTTTCATAATTATTAGTTGCATAGTTTCATGTGTAGGTATAACTGCCTCTATAGATAATTTAAAAGCACTTCTTACTGCATTAATTATACTTGTACGGTATTCTTCTATGTTTAACTTTAATTCTTCCCCGGTTAGCACCCTCCCTTTATAGTATATTGATTTAAGTTTCAGTTTTACCTCAATAGGTTTTATGTTTAATCTTTTTAGTATATCTGCTAAGTCTTGACTTATTACATCTCCAATTTTTGCCACCACCGTATCCTTTGTTATCCATATCGATCCTTCTTCAATTTTTATTGGGATCTTAAGTGCATTCAATTTGCTTATTATTGGGCCGGGGGTCATCCCTGTATTTCCAGCAGGTACAATTATATCATTTTGTGCTATATCCCCTGCTTTTGCTTCTGTATATACCTTATTCTTTTCTAGTAACGTTATAATTGTAAATGGATTTTCATTCAGAAATATGAATGCATTTTGATCACTTAATTGCGCTTCTAGTTTTTCTATATTTTCTAATTTCTTTTCACACTTTTCAAGGGCTTTTTTAAATAGGCTGTTTTTTTGTTATTTTCTTTTGTTATTTTTTATTTTATTTATTATATGTCTAAAATATTTTTTTTATTTATTTTATTTTTTATTTTTTATTAATTTATTTATTTTTTTAGTTTGTCTAATTTT
>JAVZJF010000203.1:0-2146 GCA_038870935.1 Candidatus Anstonellales archaeon
AGCATCAGACTCAGAAATATAAACCCAAAGTATGTTATCAATAGGTGTAACAGTAACAGTTCTATAGCCTCTTTCTACATAACTTGGATGTAAAGGTATTCTAGCTTCTAACTTGGAAGTTACATTTAAGATTTTTAATTTAAATAATGGAAGTGGAATAAAGAAGTGTCTATTAGCTTCAGATTCAACAAAACGTCTATTTATGGAATATAGATTTTCTAGAGAAATTGATGCAGATGTAGGCTTTATCCCAATACTCAATATTAATTCTCTTATAGCCTCAGGTTTAAATCCGCGTCTTTTAAGGGCAGCTAAAGTTCCAAGTCTTGGATCATCCCAAGACTTGTATACTCCATGTTTCACTCCTTCAGCAATCTTAGACTTACTTAAGATCCAACCACTCAATTTCATTTTTCCAAAGTGTATTGCCTCTGGATACTCCCACCCAAAATAATTGAATATATACTCTTGTTTGATGGTATTTATAGCATGCTCTCTACCTCTAAGTATATGTGTAATATTCATAAGATGATCATCTATAGCACATGCAAAATTATATGTAGGCCAAACACAATATTTATCCCCAGTTCTTGGATGAGGCCAACGTTTAACATCGATGATTCTAAAAGCAACCCAATCTCTAACCGATGGATTAGGATGTGACATACTAGTCTTTATTCTAACAACCGCCTTACCTTCATCAAAAAAACCATTAATCATTTTTTCCCATAAATCAATATTTTCCTCAATACTTCTATTTCGACAAGGACAATTTTTAGCAGCAATTTTATACTTTTTAAATGTATCAGCAGAACACGTACATACATATGCAGCATTCATTTCAAGTAATTTACGAGAGAATTCATAATATATTTGCATTCTATCTGATTGAATATATAATTCATCCCACTTAGCCCCAAGCCAAAGCAAATCTTCTTTAATCATTTCATAAAATTCTAGTACTGGAGGTTTTGTTTTGGGATCCGTATCTTCAAATCTTAACACGAATTTACCATTATACATTTTTGCGTACTCATAACAAAGTATTATTGGTCGAGCACTACCAAGATGTAGAGGAGCATCGGGATTTGGTGCGAATCTCGTTTTAACCAGCTTTACCCTATCAACATTTGGTAATGGGGGAAGTCTCTTTTCTTCAACAACAGGTTTAGTGGATGCAAGAGTTTCAGGCCAATTTTTCGATAAAATATCTTTTTGAACTTCGATAGGCATATTGTTGACTTCAGCTACTATTTTTTCAACATAAGGTAGTATAGTTTTAACATGTACCCTATATTGAGGTAATTCACTAAGAAATTTCGATAAAACAGCATTAATTTGGGCTTTACCACCATGTTTATATGCGTTTAAAAGTGCATGTTTGAGGATTATTTGTTCAATATCTTTAGTGAATTCAAACAACTTTTTTCACCTTTACATCTTCTGAAATCACAAATAAATACTTTTGAGGTTTATATTCTGTTTGAGTAAAATAGAAGACTATTCCTGAACATGTGGAAAGTCCATATCTAAGTTCACGCTTACCAGTAAAAATTGCAACTAGACGAGAGGACTTATTAACTATTTCACCTACCGAAACTAGAGGGACTATATTTCTACCAATAAATTCTCTCAAAGAGATTTTCGCATTTGTATCCAAGAATAATGCATTATTACTAACAATAACACAAACATCCCTACATAACTTATTATTTTCAAAATCTAGAAAATATTTGTAAGAATCATCATAAACTTCCTCAACATAAATTTCATTGAATAAATGAGCAATATTATTTGTACGTGAAGCTATCTCCACATAATCATCTTTTATAATCAAAAAATTCCTAATGTTTTCATAATCAGAAATATTTCTCTTAATAAAGATACGAGGTATAGTAAGCCACCTCAAACCTTAGTAACCTCTTAAAACTATATAATCAGCAATTTCCATTAATATATCTCTATCTTCAGATTTAGGTAAAACGTTTAAAGCATTTTTAGCTAGAGAAACATAATTTTTAGCAAGAGATGAAACATAATTTATGGATCCTAACTCATTTAGTATGTCTATGACTTCATTTAATTCAAATATCGTTAAATCTTTTTTACCGTAATACTTTAGAAGAAGCTTTTTCTGATTTTCATC
>JAVZJF010000204.1:0-2129 GCA_038870935.1 Candidatus Anstonellales archaeon
CTAATTCGTTAGGCTCAGTAGGAGTTGCAGAAGGATTAATTAATACACGTATAGGAGCAATAGAATTCGATTGAGTTAATGCACCAAAGTAAATTATTCCATCACAAAGCAGCGGATTTTGCCTACAAAGCGTTGGTGAAATTGTTGGCGATAATTCTTTGGGGGGAATTATTCCTATATATGAAAATTGATTATTTTGAAGTTTACCAGAATAAATCCATGTACCACTTGTTGCGCTTCTTATAGCTGTTTCAACATAATCATTAATTCTACTTTTTAATACAAAAGCTGGACCGAAATCGTCATAAGCAAGGTAACCACGTCCTAAATTAAAGAATAAAAATTTAAAACCAACATTTTCTGTTTTAAAGGTTGTATACTTTTGTTGGGTCTGGCTGTTTAATATAGGGGCATTTAACATAAAAGCGAAAAATATAGATAAACAAATTCCCCAGGCTATTCCTTTGTAAAAGTATTTATTATTTTTCATTTGCTTTATTATTTTAATTTTAATTATACTATATATTATATCTTATATCTAAGTCAAACAAAAACTTTGAATAAATCATACCTTTATAACAACTGGAATGATGACAGGCCTTCTTCCTGTTTTTCTAAATAAGAATTCACTTAATTCTTCTTTTAATGAATATTTTATTTGTTCTTCTTGAATTATCGGCGCTTCATCTCCTAAGAATTGAGTATTTTTTGCAACTATGTTTTTTATAATACTTCTTGATTCATTAAGTAAATCTTTAGATTCTCTTAAGTAAACAAAACCTCTTGAAATTATATCTGGACTTGTTTTTATTTCTCCTGTTTTGCTATCTATAGTAACAATAACAACAAAAATACCTTCTTCTGCTAAGGCTTTTCTATCTCTTAAAACAACATCTCCTACTGAACCCAACCCTAAGCCATCTACATAAACTAAATTGGAAGGTACCTTTTCATTTGTCAACTTTACAGAATTAGCTTCCATTTTAACTACATCTCCATTAGCTGCTATAATTATTTTTTCTTTAGGGATTCCTAAATCTAAACCAATTTCTTCAACTGCTTTCATCATAAAATAATGACCATGCACTGGCATTAAATAATTTGGCTTTGATAAGTTTATAAATAACCTTATATCATCAGCAAAAGCATGACCTGAAGCATGAATATCCATCATTTGATAATGATAAATTTTTGCTCCTTGCTTTGTAAGTGTATCTTTGAGGTTTTGTATTATTCTTTCATTCCCTGGGATTATAGATGAAGAAAAAATTACAGAATCTCCATTAACTATTCTAAAGTATTTATGCTCTCTATTTGCTATTCTCATAAGGGCAGAACCTTCTTCTGCTTGAGAGCCAGTGCATATTATTAAAACCTTATGAGGAGGCAATTTAAAGGAATCTTCTGGTCTTATAAATATTCCTTTTTCAAACTTAAGATATCCTAATCTTTTTGCTACTTCTACGTTAACCCTCATCGTATGGCCATCAATTACTACTTTTCTTCCATACAAACCTGCAAGGTATATTAATTGTTGGATTCTTTCAAGTAATGATGCAAAGGTTGAAGCTATTATTCTTCCCTTTGCTTTTTTAAATATTTCTTCTAAATTTTCCATTATTTTCCTTTCTGAAATTATATGCCCAGGTTCTGGTGCGTTTGTAGAATCAACCATCAAAAGGTCTACACCTTTATGAGCTAATTTAACTACTCTTGAAAGATCAGCAGGTTTATCAAAAAATGGAGTGAAGTCTATTTTAAAGTCACCTGTATGCATAATATTGCCTACTGGAGTTTGTATAAAGTATCCTATAGAATCTGGAATATTATGATTGACATGGAAATAATCAATAATAAAACTTCCTATTTTGAATGTTTTATAAGTATCCTTTTTAATTTCATGAATTTCGAGTTTTCCTTGATGAGGAAAATCTTGCTGTCTTTTTATTATTATTCCTTTTGTAAGTGGTGTAGCATATATAGGAGGATTTCCTATTTTGTCTATGATGTAGGGAATAGCACCAATATGATCATAATGTCCATGAGTTATTAATATTCCTAAAATTTTATCCTTATTTTCAATTAAATATTCTAGATTGGGAATAGTATAATCAATACCTAAAGTGTTT
>JAVZJF010000205.1:0-2120 GCA_038870935.1 Candidatus Anstonellales archaeon
AGTTTCTTGAATGATAAATTCAGGGGCATCTACTCTATTTTCATCAATGTCAATTCTTTTCATGAATTCCATTGGACGCCAGCAATGCGAACAATTTAAAGAACACCAAAGAACTGCTGGGCTCATCTGAGCACAAGAATGTGTTTCAATTCCATAAAAAATATATTTATAACATTCACCTTTGTTTCTCAAAGATTTAAATGTCCATGGACAAATTTGCACTGCAGAATGATTTCCTACAATCCCGTATTGTGCATTAATTAATCGCTTAACAGCAAATTCTGGCAAAGTATGTGGGTCTCCATTCAATCTTTCTTCTTCAGATGAATCTTCTGAACTAACATCTAAAGAATTTGTATCTATATCAACTAAGTTAAGATTGTTAGCATTAAGCATCAAATTATTACACGTACATTTCTTCATAAGCCCACAAACTATATTTTTTATAGTATGTTTTTTATTTCTTGCCTTTGATTTGAAACTGATTATCAATCTTTCTTTTCGTCTCTTCTTTCTTACCTTCGTTTCTTTTTACTATTTCAGAAAATTTGTATCCTTGTTCCTGATAAGCAGTCCATGAAACTATTAAATCGTCAATTTTTGGTGTCAAATCTTTTTTTTCAAGCCACAAAAAGTTTTTTAACTGATTCTCAATTTCTTCATCTAAATATTTTTCATTCTTTAATATAGTTTCTGCTTTAGATTTAAATAACATAATTTTAGATTCATTGATTACTTTTTCAACAACTTCATTTAGATTAAATTTATCAACCTTTAACAATGAGAACTTGTTATCTACAACTATCGGATAACATTGCAAAGTATTATAAAAAAAATAGTGCTCTATCATTGAAGCTTTTAAATAATTAATTAATTCGACAAACAAGTAATCATAGGACATAGTGTAAGACTCCATAAAGACTTCTGGCACTTCCTCTTCTGAAATGATATTTTGCCTCGTCTTGTTAATCAAATAAAAAGTAAATTCATAAAAATGATCTGAAAAGTAATCATTATCACTAAAGTGGTTCGAGATTTTAAATTTACCCTGGATGGCAAAATTTTCAGAGTTCAGTGACTTGTTAATCTCTCCCTTTTTCCTAAAATTCCAATTTCCACTAAGAATAGCTTTTGCGTTTGTATAATCCTTAGTATCAAGACACTCAAAAAACTTAATAGTTGCAATTAAAGGATTCTGTACATGACCAAGAACATTACCTATTACTAATGGATTTGCTTTAAGGGCAGAAAAATATTTGTAACCTATCTTGGGAAGTAAATTTACCCTTGATGAAAAAACTATTAAATCTTCAGCATCAGACAAAAGATGACTTAATAATAATAACATATTATTCATTGTACCTTTTGAATAACCCACATAATCATCATAATATATTCCAAATTCAGAATCTAAAAATTCTGTTAATTTTCTACAGGTAGTAAAATATACATTTCCCTTCATATCAAGTGAAGATAAAAAATCAGAATATTTTGTATAGTTGTCTGAATCTCTTGCTAAAATAAGTAATGTTAAATCTTTCAAGGACTTAGAAATATCTCCGAAATTTTTTTCAAATTCTTCATACGAGTAGGACTTTATACCTATATGAACCATAAAATCACTCATTAAACTTATGATATTCATTTATAAGCCAATTGAGATTAAAAATTGTACATAGTGATGAGCCAGGTTCCGACTGACTGCTTTAAGCAGAATGACGATGATCTTGAGTGCTGAAAACGTCTAATTTATGCAAATTTTAATATAGAATGTATAGCATGTGTATATATAATTTTGGCAATTATACTTTTGTATGGCCTTTTCATTGCTAAGATATAATTCAATTTTTATTATCCTTTTCGCTTTTGCATTCACTTTCTCAAGTGGTTGTTTGGATAAAGTTGTTGACTTTGGTTGCTCATTTGCACCAGAAAAGGATAGAGATCATTGCTATCAATTTGGTGCAGTTAACACTAATAATCCTGAACTGTGCGAGAAAATCCAAGGAAAAGATTTTGAATATAGTAATCCTCCAAAAGATAAATGCTATCTCCTACTAGCAAATAAAACAAACGACCCAAGATATTGTGGAAAAATGAATGGAGGTTTCTATTCCTAT
>JAVZJF010000206.1:0-2119 GCA_038870935.1 Candidatus Anstonellales archaeon
CAATTCTCTAATTCAAAGTAGAAATGTAACAGAATTAGAAACCTTGAATGCTAAGACCATAATAATAGCACAAGAGCTCTTACGAAATTCTATTAAAATTCATGCATATTTCAATAACAATAAAGAAATTGTGAATGAATTAGAAAAAATCTATAGTTATAGTAATCAGATTATTGTTAATGTCCATGTATGGGAAGAATTAATCGAAAAAGATGGGAGCATTAAAATTTCTGAAAAATTGATAAATGAAAAATCTTCAAACATATTAAGAAAAATTCCGACGATTGCTGAAATTTCAAGGGTATATATTAATGCACAAACAAACTTTACTGCAGCATTATCTATTTTAAATAGTGTTTTAAACAAAGTAGAGAGTTTAAAATCAAAATTTGATGCAGAAGGTTTTAATACAGAAATAAATGATTGTAGAAATTTATTAGGTTCATTAAAATCTTACAGAACTCTCAATCAAACAAATATTCAAATATTTCTTGATGCTTTAGCCATGGTTTATTCTACTTATACAACAATGATTATTTTAGCTGAAGATATTGTAAAATCAAGTGTTTCAGAAGATCAAAAATCCAATGAGATTTCTGAAGAGGAAATTGAACAAAATGATATAATTAACATGATCAGTGATATAATTGCTTCAGGAATTGAGTATGTGGAAGAAGAATCGGTTGGATTATTATTAAAATTATCAAATGCACTGGAAGCAAATAAGTCTAAGAATGCAAATATCAAAAGAATAACCAATATGCTTAAAGATTTACATGATAAATTTGAAAAAAAGAAGTTAAAAAAGAAAGGCGTGAGTGAAAGTTCAAACGAGACTAAGGGATTTGGGCAATTATCAGATGATTTTTCTGCAAAAAATGACCAATTTTTGAAAGATATAATTGAAACATTTGAAATTATAGAAGAAACAACAGAAGAATTAAAAGACCATGCTGATTTAGCTAAGAAAGATTTAGAGAATGAAGGAAGATCTATAAGAAAATGGTCTTTAGAAACAGAATTTACTAACATAAAAATTGGCGAATTATTTAACAAATCAGAGATTAATGTTAGTAGAGAAATAGTTTCTTCTTTAAAGGAATGTCTTATAAAATTGTCTTCAATAGAGAATGAGGAATTTTTAGATGGTATTTTAAGATTTAAAGATCTACGAAGAGGAATACCACAACCAAGAAGGTTATCTTTAGACCCTGTTTTGAAATTAGTAGCAAACACAAGTAAAAATCTTAGAAATAAAGTGTTAGAGGGTAATGTGGAGGCATTGAAGTTAGTTTTTGAAATTGCTGTTGTAAAAATCGAACATTATCAATCAATGGAGTGCCAATCATTTTTATTAACTAACCACCAGAAAATTGAAGAATCATTAGAGAATGGGAGAGTCATTTTACAAATGTTGTTAAATGAATGGATATCTAAGTTAGAGAAATATGGGAATGATATCGATATTGAATTTGTTATCAATTTTATTAAAGTACTTGCTACCAAAAATAGAATCGAGGCTTTTGATGCACTATACGAGTTTATTAACACTGCGAAAAATAATGAAGAATTAAAGCAAAAAGTACCTTTGATATTGAACGATGTAATAATGAGTATCAACACAAATATTTTATTAAGTGAATGGAAAAACTTAAGTAAAAATGAATGTTGCAAAAAGCTTAACATAGATAAAATGGTCTTAGATAAAATATTAAAAAATTTGAAAGTGGCTAATCAAAATGATTATAAAACAGAAAAATATCTGGCACAATATATTTCTACTGACTTAGAAGAGCATTTTGAGCAAACAAAATATTTGATTAATTCATTAATCTCATATGCTTTAGACAATCAGGTGAATAGTAGGGAATATAATAAGATTGTAAAGATTTTTGCTAGAGCAATTCAAGTTAATCCTTTATTACCTGAAATTATCTTTAACATTATTACAAATCAAAACAACATGACTTTTGCACAAAAGCTTATTAATGATTCACAGGAGTTTTTAAGAAGTAATGAATCTAAGTTTTTAGAAAGAAGTTATGAGCATTTGCAGATCCAGAAACTTATTGAAAATGGTCATGTTTTTCTACATGGGATTAATTTTGATTTTGAAGAG
>JAVZJF010000207.1:0-2102 GCA_038870935.1 Candidatus Anstonellales archaeon
AGAAAATAGAAAATAATGAAGTTAGATTTGAAGAATTAAAAAGAAATCAGCAAAAAAATGTTGCTGCTATTAAGCTTTCAGGAAAATATAAGTTTAAACCTAGTTTACAAGAATTGTTCATTTATAAGAGTTTATATGATTCTTGGGAACTAATAGAAAAGATGATAGGCAATATTGATAAAAAACTTAAGAATTACGTTGATTCATGGAAACAAAAGAATCTGATTCCAGAAGATTATGTGTTTGAATATAAACCTAATAAAAATGCGCATGCATTAGTAAAACAATTCTTTAGTTCATTGCCTAATGATTCTGATCCTTTGACTATCCACAATAAAGTATTTGAATTTTCTAAAGAACAAAATATGAACCCTGCAGAAATGTTTAAACTACTTTACAAAGACATTATAGGAAAAGACAAAGGCCCTAAGTTTGGAAAATTAGTTTATGCTATAGGAATTGAAAGGATAAAAAAAGACATTGAAGTGAATTAATTCAATTAAGTTTTCTTTTTTTATTTAATTGCTCAGCAATTATGAGAGAAGCAAACTTAAGAAATTCATTCAAATTTTTTTCGTAGATAACAGCACCTGCAGCAATTTTATGCCCTCCACCATTAACGCCAAACTTTTGTGCTGATAAAGACATTAGTTCACCTAAGTTTAAGCCATTATCTACAAGTTCCTTAGTAGCTCTTCCAGAAACTTTAATGTTGCCATTGTAGTCATATGCTATTCCGATAACAGGTTTATCTCTTAAACCTAACATACTACAAACTATACCTATTAATTCCTCTGGAATTTTACTTCTTCCATCTATTAGATAATAGTTATCAAATGTTAAATAATTGTTGATTGCAAATTGAATACTATCGCTTAATTTTCTTCTATGTACTTCGAGAATTTCTTCAGCCTCTTTTAATGTATTTAAATTTAATTTACAGATATCTATCCCGAGATCACATCTACCATTTCTTCCACATGCATTAATCAATGTTGAAAACTCATGGACATCATAAAGATAATTTAGATTTTTAAATCGAGGGAATCTATAAACAGTTGAAACCAATTTATTGGCAATAGAAGAATAATTTCTATCAATTAAAAATTCAACAATCGCTGATACAAATGTCTTTTTCTGTTTATTAGTCAAATCATAATACTTCAATTCAGGATCTAAACCACAATCTAAAACCAATTTTTTAGATAGTTGATAATCTGTGCTTAACCCAGGCAAATAAGGCTCAAAAGAATAAGCCAATAATTCAACTAAGTTTCTTGTTCCTTTTCCAAATAAAATTAAATCCTCTGCAATTTCTACTCTATTTCCTTTTAAAGCTAAGGCAAGCATTTCTTGGTTTAAACCTCTTTTAAAAGGATATTGCATATCTCCAACAGCACCTAAAATACCTAGTTCTATCGCTGTTTCAGTGACAAAATAACAAGTGGTTGAAGAAGACATATCATGACTACCGTCATAACCATATTCCATTGCATTAACATAAATTACATGATTTTGAAAGTTAACAAGTTTCTGATGATGGTCAATTATTATTACTTTTTTTAATTCATTTAAGAATTCTGATGATGAACCCAAATCTGTGAAAATGTATTCCCTTTTATTGAAGTCGTTTCTCTTTTTCAATTCTTTAAAAAAATTTTCATCCAATTTCTTAGTACAAATCAATTCATGTGAAATCTTGTTTTCATCAAGAAATTGAGATATTATAGCGCCTGAAGAAATTCCATCACAATCATAATGATGAATAACAATTGGGTTATCAAAAGACAATAAAGTTTCTTTTGCCTTTTTGCATTTTGAGATAAAATCTGAAATTTCATAGTTCATAAATTAGCTTTGCACGTAAATTATTAAAAAAAGCTTTTACTAATAATAATACATGCCGATTTGTATATTAACACAAAATAAAAAGATAAACTACTTCTTGATTATTGTTTTAGCTCTTTCATCATTTTTATTAGCGGAAAATCTCTACGATGTAAAAATATCTTCTACATTAAATTATTCAGATAAAAATGAGTTGTATGCAAATGTTTTTGCTATCCGAGGCACAATTTATCCTAATGAAACAGCAATTAATA
>JAVZJF010000208.1:0-2102 GCA_038870935.1 Candidatus Anstonellales archaeon
GATTAGCAGAATTCTTGATGAAAACTCGAAATTGGCTAATGATATTGCAAAGAGACTATTTTTTGTTAAAGATCCTATCAAGGCAAAAATACTCAATTTAGGAAATAAAAATAAATCAATTGAAATATCTTTACATCCTACTTTAGATAAAGGTAAGAGAATTGTTAATGTAAATAATGAAGTTTATATTTCTAAAGCTGATATGAATTTATTTGAAAAAAATGAAATTGTTAGATTAAAAGAACTATGTTATGCTAGGTTTAAAGGAATTGAAAAAAATGAACTTGTTTTAGAGGCAGTTAATGATAATGAATTATCAAATGATATATTAAAATCGGTTAAAAAAATACAATGGGTTTCAGCAATCAATAATGAAAGCTATAATTGTACAATTATTGAGCCAAAAGAATTATTTCTTGATAAAGAATTTACGCAATTAAATTCTGAAAGTTTAATTTTTCACAAAGGAGTAGTTGAGAAATATGTTAATTCTTTGCAAAAAGATGAAATTATTCAATTTGAGCGATTTGGCTATTGCAAATTTGATAATCTAAAGAAAGAAAATCAAGAAGTATGCTATGAATTTATTTACCTGAGTCAATAATGATTTACTAAATTACTTTTCATCAAAGAAAAATTTTTCATTTAATTTAAATAGACTTGAATTTCCCCTGTTAATTTTTATTGGTTCTTTAATTAAGACATTCGTATTTACTAAGTTTTCTAGTTTATTTCTTAAAGTTCTATCATTTACATCTTTTAGTTTTTCATATAGCTCTCCAGATGTAAGTTGCTTATTCTCTGAATTTTTTATGCATTCAATAATTCTTTTCTCTATTTCGTCATAATTTCTCTTCTTCAATTCAAAAAGTTTTTCTTTTGCAGAATAAATACATTCAACATCTAATTTTTTTTTCTCAATATTTTCAGCAATCAGAGCAGCTTCTCTTAAAATAGATATTCCTAATCTTGCATCGCCTTTTTTTCCTGCAATTGCTGCAGCCAATCTAATCGCTTCATCGTCATACGATTTTATGTGAAAAGCAAGTTTTGCTCTTTCTACTAAGATATCTATCATCTGCTGGACATTGTATTCTTTGAATTGGATAAACTTTAGTGATAAACTACTTTTTATTCTAGAATCAATGTAATAAGGCATTTGCTCGTCATTTGAAATTAAAATTAACATTATGTGATTCTTTTTCATTCTTACCAAATCATATAATACAGAGTCTTTAGAATATTTTGAGTAAATTAATCTATCTGCTTCATCTAAAACAATTAGTAATTTTTTATTAGTTGAGTTGAGATTATTGACAATTCTTTGATAGAGCTCATCTACTGCAATACCTCTTCTTGGTAAAACTAGCTTTAATTTATCAGCAATTATATTCAAAACACCCATTCTTGTATGTGCTTCCCAACAATTAATATAAATACTATCGATGTTTTTTGTTTCTTCTTCTAGCTGCTTACAGATTTTTCTTGCACATAGGCTTTTTCCAACTCCAGTGCTTCCATAAATAAAAAAGTTTTGAGGAAAGCTATAATCAACAAAAGCTTTAATTCCTAATTTCAATTCATTAATCTCTTTTTCTCTATGTAATATTTCATCAGGTAAATAATCTTCATTTAAGGCGTTTGCATTTTTTATGATTCTGTTATTGTCCATAAGCTTCCTCCAATAGATTTATTTGAGTATTCTGAATTTTTTAATTGCTTTATCAATGTTGATAAATGAATCTTCTAATTCTTTCTGGTACATTTTTTTTAATCTTTCTTCTATCGAAGTTCCGAAATATGGATTGCAAAAATAGTATTCTCTATTTTTTTCAAAAAGTATTTTTTGTTTTTTTAATTGTGATATATGATATCTGATTGCTTTTTCTTGAGCATTATTATCAATTTCTTTAATTTTTTCTATGAGCTCGTTTGAAGTAAAAGAATTTTTTTCCATCGCTAAAGTCAACGCAGCTTCTATGATTGTAATTATTAGCTGTCTTGATTCTTTTTCAGAGATTAATCCTAGAGCAAGGCATAGCCATCTTGCAACGGATTTCTTAGTTAATAAATTTTCTTCAGGAAAATGCATGTTTCTTATA
>JAVZJF010000209.1:0-2089 GCA_038870935.1 Candidatus Anstonellales archaeon
TTTTATTTACTCAAAGATTACAAGAGATTTAATGGATAAATTGCCAAATTTGAGAGCAATTTTAACAAGATCAACAGGATTTGATCATATCGATTTAGTTGCTGCCAAGGAAAAAGGCATAAAAGTTTATAATGTTCCTTCTTATGGCGAAAACACTGTCGCTGAACATACATTTGCTTTGATACTTTCTCTCTCAAGAAATATTCATAAATCTTATGTTCGAACATTAAAGAACGATTTTTCTATAGATGGTCTTGTAGGATTTGATTTGAGAGGAAAGACTATAGGAATAGTAGGAGGAGGAAAAATAGGAATGCACGTAGCAAAAATTGCAAAAGGTTTCGGTATGAATGTTTTAGTTTATGACACTTTTAGAAACAAATTTTTGGAAGAGGTAATTGGTTTTAAATATGTTTCTTTGTCACAGTTACTTAAAGAATCAGATATAGTTTCTTTGCATGTTCCTTATAATCAAGCAACGCATCACTTGATCAATAGAGAGACTATTTCAATGATGAAGAAAGGTGCGATTTTAATTAACACTGCTCGTGGAGGAGTAGTTGACACAGATGCTTTATTAGAAGCATTAGAATCAAAAAAATTAGGTGGTGCTGGTTTAGATGTTATTGAAGGCGAAGAGTTGATCAGGGAAGAGCATCAACTTTTACACGATAAGGCTAATCCAGAAAAGTTGCGAGCAATTTATAGAGACCATAGAATATTTCAGTTGGAAAATGTAGTATTTACTCCGCATAATGCTTTTAACAGTAAAGAAGCTTTAATGAGAATTTTAGACACAACTATAGAAAATCTTTCTTATTACTTAGATGATAAGAACTTTAATAGAGTAGTTTAACTAAAGAAATTTTGTTTATCTTTTTTAAGTAAGTTTAACAAATTTTCAACATTCTTAATCGCGATTTCTTTTATTTTATTCATATCACTGCATGAATATATATATTCATACCCTTTTTTCAAATTCTTTTTTTCGCGCTTTATTAAATTTCGTATTAGCAACTTTGTTAAGGCTTGATATATTCTTATCTTACTTTTCTTAGTTTTCTTAGAAATTTCAGTTATGTTCATTTTGTCTTTACACAACAAGCAAAGAATTTTGAGTTCTAAATCATTTATGGCTAGTGCTAGTTTAAAAGCTTCGTCAAAAGTATCACAAATTAAGCTTTTATTTCTCTTCATAATAAGAAAATCACAAATAAATTTAAAAAAGTTTTTAGTTTTTATATAAATACTAAAAACTAAATTAATTTCTGGAAGAGGTAAGGAGTTATGGACGACATAAATGAAATTAGGATGAGGAAAATAGAAGAACTTAAAAGAAGATATTTCAACGCAAATAAAGATGAAAAAGAGAAAGGAAATGTAGATGATAAAGGCAAAATAATTATATATACTACTCCAACATGTCCGTATTGTGCAATGGCAAAAAGATATTTAGACTCAAAAGGAGTCAAATATACTGAAGTGAATGTTGCTGCAGATATTAGAGCTGCACAAGAAATGATAATGAAGTCTGGCGAAATGGGAGTGCCTCAAATTGAAATAAATGGAAAAATGATTATAGGTTTTGATAGATATGCAATTGATGAGGAATTAAGGAAGCTTGGCAAATAGGGTTAATGAAAATTTAAATATCTGATTTACGATTTTAACTCATGAAATCAAATGATACTAAGTATGATGTTATAGTTATAGGAGGCGGTCCTGCTGGAATTTCAACTGTAATGACCATAAATGCTACTTATCCAGATAAAAGAGTATTACTTATCAGAAACGATAAGATACCTATAGTTCCTTGTGGAATGCACTATCTTTTATGGAAAATTGAAGAAGGTAAAGAGAAGCAATACTTATGTGATGATTCTCTAAGTAATTATAGCCTTGACTTAGAGATTGCAAAAGTTGAAGTTATTGATAGAGTGAACAAGAAGATAATACTTAATAATGGTAAGGAATACTCTTATGAGAAATTAGTCATTGCAACAGGTTCAATCCCAAATTTACCAGATATTCCAGGTAAAGACGCAAACAATGTGTTTGTAATCAAGAAGGATTTTGAATATATACTAGA
>JAVZJF010000210.1:0-2087 GCA_038870935.1 Candidatus Anstonellales archaeon
GCTTTTGCGATAGGTCACACATTAGGCAATTATAAGGTAAAAGCGTTTGTTGAAACAGAGATTAAGCAGGCAATAGCAAATTTGTTAATATTGTTATTTGTTTTTGGAGTTTTGGCTTTTATAAACACTTTTGTCGAAAATTTCGTAGTAATTGAAGTTAATGGAAATAAAATAATTTGCAATGAGGCTTTGAAATCGCAAGTTGAAGAGGATTATAAAATTTATGGGGTCAGAAAAGACAATATTGACTGTGCTCTTACTTATAGCATTTTATATCTTGAAAGATTTTACAATTATACTTATGAGTTATCTGTGATTTATATTAATTATAGCAGAGATGCCGCAGAAAAAGCTTCTGTTACCACAGGTAGGTATTCTAACCTTTGGGCAGGTGTGTTTTTTGGAGTCCATGAAAGAAAGGAAGCAGGTTATATATTTTTTTCAAAAAGGTATCAGACACTTTTCAGTCACGCAATAAACGTTTTAGGATTTATAAGAGCTCAACAATTTTTCTTAATTGTTACATATTTATATGTTGCACCATTGTTATTCTTTATTGGTATTTTATTAAGGTCTTTTTTCTTAACGAGGAAATTAGGTGGCTTATTAATAGCAGTTTCTATAGGAATATTCTTTATTTTGCCATTGTTATATATTTTGGCCTGGCAGATGTGGTCAAATACTATCACTCCTCCCAATTTAAATACCGCTACAGGCTTATGCCCTTCAGAGTGCACTGTCACAGCGCCTTTTGCTTACTCTTATGATTCTCAAAACAAAGAATTAACATTAATTTATTATAGTTTGGCTAATTCATCTCCAATAGCATATAATTATGAGAACGTAAATAAAGTAAATACATATTCTTTAAATCAAATTTCTTTAGATGCAAACAATGTTATAATTACATTAGATTATTCAAAGAATACCAAAATAACTATACCAAGAAATAAATTTGTCCAGTGTATAAAGGAAGGTACATATCAGATTTCAACACAAACAACAGAAAGTGAATGTTTTACAGGCTGTCCTAAAGAGTGTAGAGAAATCCCATATCATTATCAAAATCCTTTATGCCAGCAATTTGAAAAAAATTGCCTTAAATGTGATTCATTTTGTTTCGTTTATAGGTTACCAACCCCAGTTGATTATAATAAAATGCCTCTTGGGATGAGAGAAGAAGAAGGTAAAAAATATACTGGCACATTTTCAAGCAATGCATATGGTTTTACTTATTGTCAACAAAATTGTTATGACAAATATGGTCAAAATCTTTGTCCAGAGAAATGTAGGGTCAAATACCCTCCAGTATATTTTAACAAAACTGTTCATTCTTCAGGTTTATCAAATGAAGCATATAAAATACCTAACTTTAAGTATTCTTCAGGAATTAATGATTGTAGTGATGATCCAGCAATATTTACTGAGCAAAACATAGATGTTAAATTAACTTGTCCCGTAGGCTGTAGAGTTAATCAGACAATGGAAGATCCTACTAAAAGACCTGAACAAATATATAATAATTGCAAGCTTTGTACTAGCACCTACTGTCCAGATAAATATAGATTTACGCCATCTTCAGATATTCAATCCTGTTATGACCAAAAGTATTCTTTATGCCCTCAAGAATGTAGAGTAAAACTTATAAAAGCGAATGGAAATATAGAATTTATTTCTACTGCTTGTAAGTCAGTTTGTGAAAATATAGGATTGCCTGATACTTGCTATAATTTATTATATGATTTTTCTGTTTCAAATCCATGTGAAGCTATTCCTGCAAATTGCAAAGTTAGTTATAATGATGCTCAGTACAATTTAAAACAAATTTTTGACAGCTCTACAAAGTTTCTCGAAGCACAATATGGGTTCAATAAGACACCATATAACTATGGTTCAAACGTGCTAAAAGAATTGGCCTTACATAATGGTAAAACAGGTGATTACTTTTTTGGTTGTGAACTCTCTATAAATTATACAAGAAATTATGCTAAAAATAATTGTCAGACTAAGCAATTGCCTATTAATAATGATTGTAAAGTATATTCAGGTGCTAAATTCGTGCCAGGTAATTTGAAAGCTGATGGTAC
>JAVZJF010000211.1:0-2084 GCA_038870935.1 Candidatus Anstonellales archaeon
GGAAAGGGAGAGATTATCTTCTTCATCTACAACCCTCTTCCAAATACTCTCAATAAAAATAAAAATAAAAATAAACATAAAAAAACAACACAAAACAAAAAAACAAAAAACAAAAAATCTAAAAAACCTCATATCAATTCACCTATAAATTTTAAATTACCATTTATATCATCATTTAACTACTAATAACAAAATACTAATATTACTAAACATAATATTAGGACTACTGTAGTAGATTTTTTGAATAAACCAAAATGTGATAGCACCTCCTTTTCTATCAATTAAATCGTAATTACTCAGTAAGCAACTACCCTTTAAATCACTTGAACACAGCATAGTCCCATTCCAAGAAATACCGTTAATAACAAATGTGGCATTAGGTGGAATTGAAAAATCAGTATACAAAATTGCAGATCTGCTTAATAATCTAACAAAAGTAAAAGCCACAAAGGTTGCACCAACATATATGCCTCTACTATCTTTAACATATATTGCAATATTTTCATATTCACGTACTTGTCCTGTTAAATTAAGATAATATAGTCCATCCGAGTACACTATATTATTATATTTAATAGGTTCCTTCCCATTTTCTTTGATTTTGTATACCCAACAAGATTCAATTTTTGATACTGGAGCCTCATTCTCTTTGTACAATCCAAATACTATGGTGCGTTTGTCAGACTTTATGCCCACAATATTGATTTTAAGGTAAGAGGAATAGTTTTTATTCCAGTTAAAAAAGTTTAAATATGTAATATTAAGTTTGAGTTCGACATTTGATTGAGTGATGCCAGTTCTCTCACCCCACTCTATTTTTAAAAGGTTTGTTCCATTAACCTTTAATTGTATACCCTTTGTGGAATATGCGGCAATTATTGATTGTATCCAGAACGTTAGGTTATTGTACGCTGCAGCTCTTAGAGTATTTTGTAGTCCCTTCAATGATTCTTTATCTAATGACTGGGAAACATTTACATTGATAAAATATTTTTCCGAGGAATAAACTAATATCCGGCTTAGTACTTTTTTTAAGTTGCTATTAATGTTGTCGACAACTTCTTTTGTGTCATCATAATATAGTTTTTGATATGTTGTTGAAGTAAAATGTAAACTTGTTGAGATTGTCAGCATTAGAAGAGCAAGTATTAAAGCGGTTGCAATTATAACCTGTCCCCTTCTTCTTATCACAACTTATCGTCCTCCTAGGTCTGCCAATCTTAAATCAAAAACTAATGTTGTCATGTTTTCCATTGTATAAATGTATGTGACCTGAGCTGTTGCTCCAACGTAAGTGAAAACTGACTCGTTATCAGCATTCGATATCCTCTTATCATTAACCTTTTTTAAGGACGCAAGTTCAGTTATAGGACCATATTCACTATTTTCTGGCTTAATGCTTTTATATACATTAACTTCAAATATTACATTTGAAGGAAGAAAGGAATTTATCGCTATCTTCAACCTGTCCTCCCAATCTCCATGAGGCTTACCATTTATGTCAAGGAAAATGTTTTCGAAAGCCTCATTAGATGACAATTTTCTCATTAGATTGTATCCAAATTTTTGCAGTTCGTCTGCAGATCTTACATGAGATGCGCTTGAAGGTATAAGTAGATAGTAGCTCACAGAAAAGGCTGAAATTATTAGAACAGTTGATATCAGAGCCTCTATTATTTTTGATACGGCCTTCATTCGGCCATCCTCCACAAAGTTAGTTCAATATAATAAGAGTTTTTTCCTAATGTTACAATTCTGGAAAGAGTTTCAGTCTTTACACCTCCAGTTATAAATAGAGAACTTAAATCAAAGGCTACGGGCACTATTGGCTTGGTTGCAAAAGCAAACCATTCACGACCTCTACTTTCTACAAAAATTCCAGCAACAAAAATATCAGAGGGAACATACTGTTCTAATTCGTAAACTGTATAATTTTTACCACCTCTATTAACTATTTTTCCAGCTTCTCCCGTTGAAGTTACATTTATTGCTTGAATTTCTATTGTGGACATTTCACTGGTAACACCCAGAACAGTAATATCTGCATGGGCACCTAAATGATTAGCAGACTTTGAAGTGTTAAC
>JAVZJF010000212.1:0-2079 GCA_038870935.1 Candidatus Anstonellales archaeon
TGGGAGGAGACAAATCCAACTTTATTCCCTTCAAAAAGTGATGTTCTTCCTCGTTTCCAGCATAGTCGACACTCCAATATTCTAAAGTATTGTTGAAACCCTCGTCACTAATCCAAGGCTGTCCGTCTGCACCAACACTGCGAACAGGCCCACCATTAACTCGATAGAAGGTTTCAGCTACGCCGCTTAAATCGTCTGAGGCAGTCAAGTTTATAGAAAAATAGCTTGTGTGCCAAATATAATCGTAATCATCAACAGTTGTAGGAGGAATTATATCAGGCGAAGTTATAATGAAAGTTCCTTTTAGACCATCGATTTCAACGATATAATTGCCAGGTTTATCTTTAACTATTTTGAATGAAACAGATGCAGATTCGCTTGGAAGCAAGATTATGGTCTTAACCATTTCAACTGTACCATTAATTTTAAGGGTGACAGGGCATATTCCTCCAATGTTGTCCAAACTTTTCAAATTTACTGAAATTGTAACTTCCTTGTTGATTTCGACTTTTGTTGGACTTATCTGAAGATTACTGGCTTCAAATAATATTCGTCTAATTGTAATCATATAATATTGTCCATTATTGTCTTCAACCTTACAGTTTCCTGCAGTATCGTATGCTATGATTTTATATTTTACTACGGTGCCTAAAGGCTGTTCTGAAATCACAGCTTCATAAAGTCTTTTGGTAGTGTTAAATATCATAGGCAATTCCATCCACATGTTAGAATTGTTTAAATTATATGATAAAGTGACACTTTTGACTTCATTTAAATCATCTGTAACATTTGCTAAGACTCTAACATTATAACTTTGTTCAGAAACACTTTCCAATATACATAAAGGGGTGCTAACCGTGGGTGGCGTATTATCTGGGTAAACCACTTTCCACTTTAATGAGCCCTCTGGCGGCTCGTTGCTAAAGAAAAGTTCATCTATTCCATTATATGCCAGCACATCAAACTTATAACTTTTCAATTCTTCAAACACATAGATTCTGGTTATCGAATCTCCAGGATACAAGTAATCGAAAAATCCATATTGAGGTAACCCTCCGGGTGCATCTTTAAAAAACAATTTAAATGCACCTTCAAGTATTTTTTTATCTGGATTCTCATTTTTTAGTGTGTATACAATAACATATTGATAGCTTCCTACTTTCTCAATCACATAAAACTCATGTAAGATGACTGTTAATCCATCCGCAGCTTTATATGGAACCCCTGTTTCACACCAGTCTGTTGCAGTTTTGACATTTGAAATTAATGATAGAGATAAAATAATAAATAAAATGCTAATAATCCATTTCTTTGACATATTCTATACATTAAAAAAATTTATATATATTACTTTCTATGTTACAACAATTTGATTAAGATAAAATTTGAAAATTTTTATTAAAATAGAGATTATGGTATTTTTATTGTATTAGTGTCTTTAAGTGTATAAACTGTTCCATCACCTATTACTATTTTGATTGCAACGTCTTTATAGAGGTAATTTGTTTGTCTTCCGTCTCTTGAAACTTGTTTTTCACATTCTATTACTTCATTGTTATAGACAATCTTTTCTGTTCTAACTGCAATAAAATCCGAGTTTGTTCGTGGTCTGCACTCGATTTTTGAATCTTCCATAGTGCCAAGTACCCTAGCAATGTGTACTTTCATTAATATTCTATATGCGTATCATTCGCGTTAAGGATTTTAATATACATGTAACCATCCCTTATAAATGGATGTGTTACTGTGTAATTGAAGTAGGCGCCCTTAAAATAGGGAGATTTAGGAGTAGAATAGAAAATAAGAGTATATAACAACATTATTGCTGCAACAGAAACAATAACGATTGCAGCAATTTTTTTGAAAGAAATAACATTTTTCTTTTCTCTAGCTTTCTCAAGTGTCTCCATATAAATGTGTAATTTAATCCTGTTATTTAAGCTATTCTCTCATAGGTAATCTTGTTAAGATAAGAAGACAAAACTTTTATTGTTTTTATTATTACGGATGTGTAATGTATATGTAGTGATGTAAAATGAATAGGTTTCAGTTTATTACAATATTGTTGATAATATTGTC
>JAVZJF010000213.1:0-2070 GCA_038870935.1 Candidatus Anstonellales archaeon
CTAAAAATAAATTGATTGTTGGTAAAAACAATATTTCAGCAAGAATTAATCAAACAAAAGTTTCTGTGGAAATTGAAATATTAAATAATATTCAAAAAAATAACAACAAAAGCACAAATGATTTAGATATTGATGAGAATAATAGTGAAAATGAAACGAAACAAAAAAATAATGCAAACAAAAAAACAAGTGATTTTACAGAAACTCTAATACTGTTTACTTTACCTTTTATAGCCTTCGGATTAGGAATAATAATTATCTTTTTCGTAGCAAAGATTAGAGAAGAACACGGAGTCTAATAAATTAATATAAAAGTTTGTTATGATTTATGGAGTTTCTTTTTGCTTTGGAGCTTAAATAGATTAATTACCTCAGAATAAGTCGTTATTTCATCAACACTCTTATCATCTCTAATTCTCAATAACCTTGGAAATCTTAGTGCATAGCCTTTTTTCTCGTTTATTTCATCCATTCCACAAGTATGTACATCTGAAATTGTTATTTCATCAAAACCTAATTCCACTACATATTTTAGCTCAACCCAATAATCTGGTTCCAATAATGAAAAGACTTCCTTTGGTCTTTTCTTTAATTTAATTTCAGATAATCTTTTGCCAAATTCTTCATATTCGCTTTCACTCAAACCACTACTTACTTTTGCAATCGTTTCGTATCTTCCTTTTTCATCATTGTAAATACAACACAATAACCCTCCAAACTCCTGAGCAACCCTCTGACCTTGGCCTTTAAAAGTTCCTACAACTACGCAATCAATGGAATCTACTGATTCACCATAAGACTTCTTTAATTTTATCCATGCATATTTTCTTGCGCCAGCAGTATATTTGGCATCTAAATTCTTAGACATTATTCCTTCCAAACCTAATTCAATTGATTTTTCAAATAATTTCTTAATGTCATTGACATCCTTCGGATAAAATAAATCTGAAACAGTTATCATTTTAGAATAATTCTTAAAATGCTTTTCTAAATACATCCTTCTTTCCCAATATGGCCTATCAATCAAGTCTTCGTTATTTATTTTTAACATATCAAACATGAACACATAAATCGGTATCTCTTTTGCCTTTTCCTCAATACCATACTTCCTTTTTCTCTGAACTGTTACTTGAAAAGGTAAAAATTTCTTTTCTTTTTCATCATAGCCCAAACACTCGCCTTCAACCACAAAATCTAATTGCATTTCTCTAAGTTCTTTGCACAAGTCAGGAAACATTCTTGTAATATCTTCCTGATTCCTACTAAATATCTTTATTTCTTGGCCTTTTTTGTGTATCTGCAATCTTATACCATCGTACTTGAATTCTATACCAAATCGTTCTTGCTTATCTATTATTTCATTGATACTACTAACTCTTTCTGCTAAAGCAGGTCTAACGGGACTAAAATAAACAATTGCATTTGTCAATTCTTGAATTTTTTTATCACTTAAGTAGAATTTTGCAACTCTTCCTAAATCAGAAGTCAAATTGTAATACCTTTCTACTTCTTCTCTTAACTCTTTACTACTACTAACTACAACTGAAATCGCATCTAAAAGAGTAGGATCTCCTATTCCTAAACGCATATGTCCTGTTGGATATCTTGCTAAATACCTTGCCTCTAAAGGACTTGCATAACCTAAAAGCTCTGCAAATCTCTTTATTTTTAAATCTAAGCTACCTTTGCCTGAAATTTTAGATATTTGTAAACACGTATCATAAATATAAGAAATTGATAATTCTTTGGTAACTAATGGTAGCTGCTTTCTTTCATTACATAACTTTTCTGCCATAAAGCCTAAATCGCCCAAATCTTTATACAATTTTTCAACGTGTTTAACATCATAACCATAAGCAATGCTCGCTGATTGGATTATGTATTTGTCACCTATACCAAACTCTATCCCTTCAAACTTCGGCCTCAACAATCCTTGCATGAAATATATCAATTTATCGATATTTTCTTTGTCAGGAAAATTCCTAAGCAACTCTGCACATATATTAGTCATCAAAATTCTAGAATTCTCTTCTTCAATGCTCTTCAAATAATGACAAACATGTTTGAAAT
>JAVZJF010000214.1:0-2065 GCA_038870935.1 Candidatus Anstonellales archaeon
TTTGAAACATACTCTCTTGGTACTTGACTTTTGTCAGTGTTAAATGCATCAGCTATTTTTTTTGCTTCTTCTGCAGAGTTAAGCCTATCAAAGACAACACCTTCAATTACAAGTCTTCCTACATTATCTGCATAATCTACAGTGTATACATATCTTATTTCTAATTCATTTTCTTCTAACAAATTAATTGCTGTCAAAGCTATATCAACATTTACTGCATTTATGGGCATATCAGAGAATTTTTCTGCATGTATTGAAAAAAATCTTCCTCCAAAGATCATTTATCTCACCTTGATTTTTTTACAACTTCAATATTTATAAATTATATTGTTTTTCATGTTATCAATCTTGAATGCTGATTATGTATAAGTTATTATGCATTGTGGGCATGAAGAGGCTTGTTTATTATGATTGATATTACATTGAGTTTAACGCTTTTGTTTTTGCTGAATCCATTAGCTTCTGTTCCTTTGTTGATTCAAGCTTATAAGAACAAATTTAATGTAAAATTGATTGCTATGAAGGCAGTTATTTTAGCTTTTGTTGTCGCTTTATCTTTTGTTATTTTTGGTCCTCTATTATTTGAAATCTACAATGTTAATGTTGATTCTTTTAGAGCAGGAGGCGGAATATTGATTCTCCTTTTAGGAATTAGTATGGCGCGACAAACAGACAAAGAGATTGAGAAAGGAGGTTCTGATACCTTAATTTCTATAATAGCAACACCATTATTAACAGGTCCTGCTACTTTATCTTATTTAATCATTACGACTGCTGAAAGAGGAATATTAGTAGCTTTAACGAACTTATTGCTAGCATTTATAATGGTTGCCATTATTTTTTTCACATTCGCTATCTTGATTCCAAGGATCAATATGAAGTATGTAAATTTCTTAAGCAGATTATTAGGATTATTTGTGCTTGCGTTAGGAATTCAAATGACAGTTAAAGGTATAATGGGTTTAGTAATACCTGATTTACAAAATATTTTGAAGCCAAATTAAATGTAATTTAGCTTTAAGTTACAATCGTGTTGATAATCAAACCTTAAAGATAGAAACAATTTAAGATATCCTATATATGGCATTGAATAAAATATATTTCCGTTTATTTGATTTTCTGATATGAGGCTATTTCTTTTGTTTTTTAATGGGTTATCTATTTGTAAGTCAAATCTGTCGTTATGGTCTCCTTTTGCGAGGTAATATGTTGAGGAGTTGGTTTTTATTCCTAAAATAACTCTATGCGTTATATCGCCAGGAACATCAGAAAAAGCATCAGAGATTTTTGGAGTATATACTATGATAGAGTTATTTTTTATTAAATTAAAATTGCTTACATCAAAAATAATATCTTTAGAATTTTTGTCTTTAATTTTTACAGCATAACTACAAATTGTTGGATAAGAAATATTTCTTTCTGTGTCGAGATATTCACATTTTCTAAATAAAAATTCTAAATTTCCTCTTTTCTCAATAAACCTCTCAGGTTTTTTTATGAACTCTACGCAAGCGCTTTCATTTCTTTTACATAACAAATTGCAATTTTCACATGCATTACAAAAAGTAATACATTCCGTTAGTACAGAATATTTAAGGCTTGTTGAACTTCCTGATTCAAGGTCAATTAATTCGATTTGATTATTTATTTTATCTATGTCTTGTTCAGTCATTTCTACGTATTGGGTATTTATATTATCTTTTTTTACTAAAACCATGTCTCCAGCCATTAAATTTTGTGCCATGCTGCAAGTCGCTATTGCACTTATGGGTGATTCAGTATTCATAAAAAAAGCCAAGAGCTTCCAAAGCAAGTAGATAACTACTAATAATCCAAAAGTTTCTAATATTTCTTTTTTCCATCCCTTCTCCTTTATCTCGCTTTTTAATACATAAAACAATTAATATAATTCAAAAAAAATAACCATTATCCTTAAATACGAAATAAAATATCATCCAAACATAATATTTAAAAACCTGAAACTCTTATACATCCCTAAAAACTCCAATTCTTCACATAAACATATAATAATATCAATAATTATTAATTAACTATATTAATAACT
>JAVZJF010000215.1:0-2065 GCA_038870935.1 Candidatus Anstonellales archaeon
TTTCTAGGTCAAAACCACTTGGTTTATTTTTTTTAGGAACAACAACTTTTTTTATACCAATTCTTGCTAATTCCGTTATTCTATTTTCAAAAAATGGAACTGGTCTAATTTCACCACCAAGCCCTAATTCTCCAAATATAGCAAAATCTCTTGAAATTTCATTATTCTTTAAACTTGATATTATTGAATAGGCAACAGCAAGGTCTGAAGCTGTTTCTTCTATTTCAAACCCACTAGTCACATTCAAATATATATCATAAGTTGATAGATTCGTTTTTAGATATTTATCAAGAATAGCTATTATCATACTAAGTCTATTTACATCTAGTCCGTTGGATGTTCTTTTTGGATAACCAAATTGTGTTTCATTCACTAGCGTTTGTATTTCTATTACAATACTTCTATTACCTTCTAAAACTGGACACAATATGCTTCCTACAAGAGGTGGTGTTTCCTTTAATAATAATGAAAAATCCATAACATCTTCTAATCCTTTGCTTGTTAAACTATAAATAGCAACATTATTTGTAGGACCAAATCTATTCTTTACAACTCTTAGTATTCTATATGAGCCTTTATTATCTTTATCAACCATTACTATAGTATCAACAACATGCTCTATAGTTTTTGGTCCTGCTATTACTCCCTCTTTATTTATATGACCAACCAAAAAAGTTGGTATTCCTTTGTATTTTGCTATTTCAGTAATTCTAGATGCCACTTCTCTTACCTGAGTTACACTACCAGGTGTTGAAAGAAACCTATTAGAAAATATGTTTTGTATTGAATCAACTATAATGAAATCAAAAGAATTCATAAGAATTGTTTCTATAATACTTTCTAAGATAGTTTCAGGATATAAGTATATATTTTCGTTATTAATTTCTAGTCTTTCTACTCTCATTTTAATTTGTTCATTTGATTCTTCACTGTTTATATATAGTACATTACCTTTTTTAGATAGATTTCTTGCTATTTCCAACATTAAGGTAGACTTTCCAATACCAGGTTCTCCTGCTATCAATATTACCTGTCCATTTACTAGTCCACCATTAATCATTAGATCAAATTGCTTTAAATTAGTTTTTATTCTATCTTTTTCAGAATATCTTATCTCTGTAATCTTTTTTGGAAATATCTTCTCAGAAATAATTACAGTTCTGTTAACATCTTTTCCCACATCCTCCCTTATTTCCTCTACAAAAGTATTCCACTCACCACAAGAAGGACACTTACCTAACCATTTAGGAGATTCATATCCACATTCTTGACATATATATATATTTCTACTTCTGCCCATTTTCTCTTTACCTCAAAATTGTAATAAAAAAAAATAACATTCAGGATTATAAAAAATTTAATTCAATTTTTTACAATTGAATTTTTCTAAAGTTGACTTTTTTTTACTGTTATATTTATATTTATTAGTGCTACTAAAAGTTTTGGAGAGATACCCAAGCGGCCAACGGGGGCAGACTGTAAATCTGCTGGCTTTTGCCTTCGGAGGTTCAAATCCTCCTCTCTCCAATGTGGGGGGGTAGCTCAGTCGGTAGAGCGAAGGCCTGAAAAGCCTTGCGTCGGCGGTTCGATTCCGCCCCTTCCCAAAATATTGGGCCTGTAGCTCAGTTGGTCAGAGCAGCTGACTCATAATCAGCGGGTCGCAGGTTCGAGTCCTGCCGGGCCCACATTTAAACCCCTCTCTTAAAAAGTGAGTGTTTTATGAAAGTAAAAGAAATATCAAAAGATGAAGTCTTAAGAATTATCTCAATTATCAGAGAAGTACAAGAAATCTACCTTCAAATATTAGAATATGAAAAGAAATTATCAGAAAAGTATAAAAATTTAGAAGAATATAAAAGAAACATGTCAAAACTAACCAACGCTATGCATAAATATGAACAGAAAAAGAAAGAATTAATAAAAGAAAAACAAATAATAAGTGATAATTTAGCTAGCACCAAAAAAAGATTAGTTGAGTTAATGGAAAAAGAAGAGGAAATTGCGAGAAATCAAAGAAGTATAGAATCCTTTAATATAGAAATAACCACTTTAAGGGCAAATATTA
>JAVZJF010000216.1:0-2056 GCA_038870935.1 Candidatus Anstonellales archaeon
ATGAAAACGAAATAGCTCAATCAGAGTGTGCATTTAACAAAAAGTTTGTTAATTACTGGCTTCATTGTGGCTTCTTAACAATTAAGGGCGAAAAAATGGCAAAGAGTTTAGGCAATTTCATTATAATAGATGATCTTTTGGAAAAATATTCATCAAATTCTGTCAGATTATTTTTTGCCAAAACGCATTATAGGAGTCAAATAGATTTTAGTTACGAATTGTTGGATGAGACAGAAAATGCAATTAAATCAATTAAAGAATTGATCATAAATACAGAAGCAGCGATTAAAGAAGGTAATCTTACTTTTTCAAAGGATAAAATAGCAGAGAAAATATTAGAAGAATTTGAACAAGCAATGGCAAATGATATAAATACTCCAATTGCAGTAAGCAAACTTTTCGATTTAGTTAAGCACATTAACAAGCAATTGTTAGAAAACAAGATCAAAGATTCAAATCTGATGTATTCTTTGTATGTATTAAAAAAGATGTTATGGGTTTTAGGTATAGATTACCTCCCATTCTATGAGAAGAAGAAATCATTAATTTCGAGAGAGGAAGAGTTGCTTAACTTGATAATCTATTTAAGGGAAGAATTAAGAAAAAGAAAAATTTTTGATTTATCAGATGAGATAAGAGAAAAATTTAAAGCAATTGGCTTGGAAATTGCAGATACGAAAGATGGTCCAAAAATAAAAATAATATAATTTAGTTTATTTATTGTCCCATTCCTGGTTTCAAAAAAGTTTCTAGTTCAGCTCTCAAATCCTTTAGTTTGTCTGATAGTCTTTTTTCCTGTTTTTCTAACTGGTCTATTCTGACAGTTGTTTCGTTCAATTCGTCTAATATCTGTTTTTCTGCTTCTTGTCTATTTACTTCTATTAAAAAACCACCTAACATTTTAAAAACAACTGCGTCTTCAGGTAATTTTTTTATTTCTTCCAATGCAATATTTAATTCTTCTTTTCTTGTCATGTATTGGGCTTTTTGCGCTACAATCAACTCCAATTGTTTAGCATAGCTTTGGTAATCTAGAATTTTTTTTTCCATTTCTTCAGGCATTTTTTCACCCTCTTCAGCTATATACATAGGTTATTATCCATTATCCTTAAATGTTTATGCTTCAAAAGAGTATTAGATGAAAAATCCATTATATAACAATTTATTGAATGCTATAAAGGTACTGAAGGAAAAAGAAAGTTATGCAATAGTACATAGTTATGGTGATTTCGATTCTTTTGCTGCAGCAATGATTTTCAAAGACTTATTCAATTCAAAAATTGTTATTACAGATAAACTTAATTCTGTCGTTAAAAGATTTGCGCAAAATTTAGGAATAGAATATTATAATTATAAAGACTTAAATTTTCAGATACTTCAGTCCAAATTAGTTATAGCTTTAGATAGTTCTGATCATGCAATGTTACCAAAGCAGATTTCTTCATATTATGTAGTTATAGATCATCATGTGAGAATGAAGTACGTCAATTCTAAATTTCTTTTCAATTTTCCAGAACAAACTTCTGTATGCGAGATAATTCTAGATTCGTTGACAGATGATTTAATTAATAAAATCTCTAAAAGAACTGCTTTAGCTATAGCTTGTGCTATTTATTCTGATACATATAAATTAAAAAGTGCAAACAATCTTACGATAAAGCATTTCAATTACATTTTAGAAAAATTCGACATTGATTTGGCAGAAGTTAAGAGATTATGTTTTCCACAATTTAGTTATGAAGAGAAATTGGCTTTAATAACAGCTTCTCAAAGAATAGAGTACATTACAATAGGAAGATATATATTTGCGATTTCTTATTTATCTGCTTATGAAGGCGAGATAGCAAATGCCATGCTCAAGTGCGGTGCAGATATAGCAATCGTATTTCATTATGATAAAAAGCATGGTAACAAAATTACAATAAGAGTTTGTGAAGCAATTGCACCAAAAATTCAAGTTGCATCTACAATCGCTACTATAGCTAATAAATACAATGTTTATGGCGGAGGCCATAATCAGGCATGTGGAATAATTGAAATTTTGTTACCATGCTTT
>JAVZJF010000217.1:0-2043 GCA_038870935.1 Candidatus Anstonellales archaeon
GAAGGTATAGAATCTTTTCCAAAACCTCTATCACTTGTTCTACCTCTTGAAACTATCCTTAATTCTATTCCATTTGGCTGACTTATTTCATCGTTAGGAAAACTATAACTCCAAGGTGAAGATCCTGTTGCTGTAAGCCATTGTTGTCCATTAGAAGTTGGATCAACCCAAGAACTTCCAGACCACTGATAACCATTATCATTTCTAATAATCTTAACTTGAGAATTTATCAAATTTTGTCCAACTTTAGGATAAAAATCAGCAGTACCTGAAATATTTGAAATCCCAGTTGAATACTTTATACCAACAGGATATGTAAGCTCTGAGGTCGGAACCGTTATAGTAACAGCACCAACGACAAAAACTTCTCTTGCATCAAAGTTTGAGATCCTTAAATCTACAGGCCCAGCAGAAACTGATTGGTCTACTTTGAAATGAACTTGAATTTGATTGGCACTAACATAGGTAACACTTGTAACACTTATACCATCAATGTCAAATCCATTTCTTTCAAAGTAAACAGATGGCGGCGGGTTATTTAAGAAATTATTACCATTTATTACAATATCGTACGTTGAATCCATTAAAGTATCTTCTACACCTGCTCCAATACCCACTGTTGATGGGGTTGCAGAAGTAAAGGTCGGATTAGGATTATTTGAAGTAGGAATTCTGTCAAAATACACCCCATCTCCATCAGACCACATTAAAGGAATAGGATAAGGTTGAGGAATAAGAGATGGTGTTTTTGGAGCTGAAATTGTTCCTGAGTTTGGTAGCCAAACATTTCTGTATATAGTAAAATTTGCAGCTGCTGTAGCTGTAGCAGGGGCCACTGCGTAATTTAATGTACCAAATGTAGATACATAAACTATATAAATTTTATCAAAACTTGAAGGATCTGATGTATTTTTCGGAGAATATGTAATCGTTGGTTGTCCATATGGAGCAGACGCAGATGCACCTGAATTATCTACTGTAATAGCCGTTATCCAAGATCCAGCACCAGTTCTTCTTGTATAGACAAGGTAACCGTTTGAATCAATATATACTACATGAACTATTGATGAATTGGGAACCTCAGCTATTGAATGAGTAAAAGAATCAGAAATAGACGTACTTCCACTATTTTCTCCAGCATTTTCATTATTATAACCACCACCAGCTGCATCATATCTAACAACCCTTAAAGCACCATTATAATCACTTCTATCTCTCATAGCTATTAATACTCTTGCAGTTCCCCCATCATTAATTGGAACTACTGAGACATATTGAGGAGCTAAAATATTTTCATTAACAGAATTATTGGCATCTACTGTTCCATTAGTTCCCCCAGAAAGAGAAGAATCAATATTATATCTATAAAGAACACTTGTTTGTACAGAAGTACCACTTCTTTTTGCATCACAAACTATAAAGATAGGCGCATTATCATTATAAGTTCTAACAATACCTACAGAACCACCTGCCATACAATCACCACTAGTTCCAGCTCCTATTGCACCAGTTAATACAAACGGCTGAATTGAACTCCAAGAAATGCTGCCATTAGAATTTAGATTTCCCTTTCTAACATATACTGCATTCCAAGGTGATGCTGTTAAATCAACAGCACCAGTATTAGCAATTACAAAAACCTCACTTGAAACACTTCTGTAATATACAGAACCATAAACTAAATTAACATTACCACCTGCATCAGTAGTAGATATAACAACAGTTTCATCAGTCCAATTTTGACCATCAAAAGACTTAGTGCAAAAACCTTTATTATTTGTATAAAAAATCCACGTCCTATTCCATTCAGGAACAAATATTAAATTCCTTGTTCCCATTATATATGTAGTCTGAGGTTCATTAAGTGGAATAACTTTAGCATCATTTTTTAGAAAAAAGGAAAATAACATTAATATAAATAAGAAAAAAGATTTATCAAAGTTTCTAAACAATTCTTTTTTCATTTCTTCCTTTCTTTTTCAATTAATTTCAAAAGATTACTTGCCATCTTTTTAATATCATTATTCTTATTATTAACTGATA
>JAVZJF010000218.1:0-2041 GCA_038870935.1 Candidatus Anstonellales archaeon
TAACTACTTATAGAGAATATACTATATATCCAAAAGTAATAAAAGATTTATCATTTATTATCAACCAAAAGACTTCATTTGAAGAACTTCAAATGACACTATATGCGAATGGCACAAAATTCTTATCCGAAGTAAGTTTATTAGATGAATATAAAGGAAAAGGAATCCCAGAAGGACAAACTAGTTTATGTTTTCAATTAACTTTCCAATCTAAAGAAAGAACACTTGAAAATAAAGAAATAGAAAATATTGTAAATCATCTTCAATTAGTTTTAACTACTAAGTTTAATGCTTTTATTCGTAGTTAAACAAATGACTGTATATTGGAAGAGAGTAATTCAAGAAATTTTTTTGGATTACCCTCCTCCAACAATTGTAACAAGTTCGATTCTGTCTTTATTTTTTAAGACAATTTTATTCCAATTTTTTTTATCGCAAATTAAGTTATTATATTCCAGAACCAGAAGTGCGGTATTATAGTTAAAATAACTTATTAATTCAGAAATTGTAAATTCTTGATCAGTATAGTATTCATGACCATTTAAGAAAAAATGTTTTAAGTTTGCCATCTGTTTATTTAAAAAAGTTTTTTAAAAATGAACTAGACGTTAAGTCCTAGTTTTTGTTAAACTATCGATAGAGAAGGTTGGCGGGTGTAGCCAAGTGGTTAAGGCAGTGGGTTGTGGTTCCACCATTCGCCGGTTCAAGTCCGGTCACTCGCCCTTGTTATAACTTTTAGTATTAAGTTTTTTTAAAACTAATTAATTAGAAATTATATTGATTTTATGTCACGTTATCGAGGTCCTAAATTAAAAATTAGTCGACGCTTAGGAGCATTACCAGGTTTAACAACAAAAAAATCAATTAAACTTAATCGTCCTGGAAAAGATGGAGCTGCTAATGCCGATACTGGTAAAAAATTAACTGAATACGGTGTTCGTTTAGAAGAGAAACAAAAGCTAAAATTTAACTATGGATTAACAGAAAATCAATTATATCGATATGTTAAAGAAGCACGTCGTCGTCAAGGAGTCACTGGTTTAATTTTGCTTCAACTATTAGAAATGCGTTTAGATACACTTTGTTTTACATTAGGTTTTGCAAAAAGTATTGCGCAAGCTAGACAATTAGTAAGTCATGGACATATTACTGTAAATAAAAAATTAGTAAATATTCCTAGTTTTCAGTGTCGTTTAAATGATGTGATTGGAATTAAAGATAAGATTAGCTCAAAAACTTTAATTGAAAACAATATTAAGAACAATAAACTAAATGACACTCCAGCTCATTTAAAGTTTGATAATTCTAAATTAGAAGCAATAGTTTTAGATTATTGTGATAGAGATGATGTATCATTAAAACTTGATGAATTACTTGTAATTGAATACTATTCACGTCGTTAAGCTTTAAGCTCTTATATTATATTATAGGCTGAATTTTTATTAAACAAAAACAATTTATAATTATATGTTAAAACTACGATTAAAACGAACAGGAAGAAAACGTTCCCCATCATATCGCTTAGTTATTATGGAAAATACATTTAGACGTGATGGTCGACCAATTGAAGAAGTTGGATACTATAATCCTATTACAAAACAATATAAGTTTAACAGTGAAAAAATTAAAAAATGGTTAAATTATGGTGCAAAACCTACACAAACAGTTTTAACTTTATTAAAAAAATCAGAAATCATTATTTAATCTGTGGAAATATTTATTTCTACGGATTAATAGTGACACTAATTCTGTGATCGATAGACGAACAACATTATAGAATAATATAGCGATTACTAGCTGTCCAACTTTCTATAAATAGAAATATCTTGCAAGCTACATAACCGAAATATATCCCCCCCCATAAACTTGGCCTACTGTTGTATAAACAACACCTTTTTAGAAACCTGTAAAATTGCAAATCCCACTGGTTTGACAATAGAACCTCTAAAAACTATACCTTTCTGAACCGTAAATTACAAAGAAATATTGAAAGAGATAAGTTTTTGCTATTTTTTAACTCAATCTTTCTAAGACACACTGC
>JAVZJF010000219.1:0-2036 GCA_038870935.1 Candidatus Anstonellales archaeon
GCAGAGGGGGACTTGAACCCCCACGGGTTGCCCCACTAGATCCTAAGTCTAGCGCGTCTGCCAGTTCCGCCATCTGCCCTTATTGGGTCGTGCAGGACTTGAACCTGCGGCCCGCTGATTAAGAGTCAGCTGCTCTACCAACTGAGCTAACGACCCATTTCACTCGCGCCTGGCGGGACTCGAACCCGCAACCGTTGGATTCGAAGTCCACCGCTCTATCCTTTTGAGCTACAGGCGCCATCCATATAATAATTATATCAAAAAAACTTCAGTTCTAGCAACTTTCCAGAATGTGATGTTAACTAAATTTGAGTAACCTTTGGGATTAAAGAACTTTTATTGAGGAATTTTAAACATTTATTTTCCATACATTTTAATTTTTTCATAAGTGTAAGGTATAGGGTCGTAGGAGTTTGAAAAAAGTTTTCGGTAAGTTTTATTATGATTTTGCTATGTATAAGTTTTTGGTGGTTTTTATTTTAATTTTTATAACTAACTTCTCTTTTGGAGGACAGATAAAGATAGGTATTGTAAAATATACTGGAGGAGATTGGTATAATAACATAGATTCTGTTAAAAATCTTCTAAAGGAGGTTTCTAAAAGGACTTCATTAAAAGTTAGACTTGAACCGGGTTTAGTTGATTTATCTTCTAGGGATATTTTTGATTATGATATTCTTTACATAAGTGGACATACACCTATATTTTTCAATGAAAAGGAGATTAGAAATTTAAGAGATTATATTTTAGTTTTTGGGGGATTTGTTTTTGTGAATGATGATTATGGTATGGATGAAAGTTTTAGAAAAGAGATTAAGAAAGTTCTTCCTGAGTATGACTTAGAGTTAGTTCCTTTTACTCATCCGATATATCACTGTTTTTATTCATTTCCAAATGGTCTTCCAAAAATCCACGAGCATGATGGTGGGGCTCCTGAGGGATTAGGGATATTTGTAAATGGTGAATTAAGACTTTTTTATGCTTATAATACGGATATAGGAGATGGATGGGATGCTCCAGAAGTCCATAATGACCCCGAAGAAATTAGAGAGAGTGCTATAAAAATGGGAGTAAACATAGTTTTATACTCCATATTGAGAGATAAACCTATGAATTAATTTTTTTATTTAAAAGTAGATACTTATAGACAATTTTTGAGTATTTTTCTAGTATTTCCAATCTATAGAATGCGTCCCAGAGATTAGTTTTACTTCTTATTATTACTCCGTGTTTATCCAAGATTATTATATCGTTTTTTATTCCTTTTACTACTTTTGCTCCTTCGGGAGTGCCGGGGGTTGCATATTCAGAAATGAATATATCTCCTAGGAAGTATTCTGCTTCAAATAGTAGTTTTTCTTTAAAATCATATCCTAAAAGGTTTAGGGTTAATGTGTTCTCTGGGTGTGCGTGTAAGATACATCTTGTAGTTTCATCTGAAAGATACATTTCAAGGTGTGTGAATACTTCACTAGAAGCATTGCCTCTATTACCATTCTTCAAGTCTTCAATGCTTACAATTACTATATCTTCTTCCTTCAGCATAAATTTTGGGGTCCCCGAAGGAGTTATTAGAATAAGTTCATCAATTCTATAACTTAGATTCCCTTCTTTTGAAGTTATATAACCTTTTTCATACATTATCTTTGAAACTTCTATTATTTCTTGCTTTATTTCTTTGAAGTTCTTCATATTAGAAAAAACTTAATACGACTTTGTTTATAGTTAAAGCCCATCCATCTATTAGGAAAAAGAATATTATCTTTATTGGAAACGATATTACAACAGGGGGTAAAAAGAACATTCCCATTGATATCAAAATGCTTGATATTACAATATCAATTATTAGAAACGGAATGAGTAATATTGCTCCCATATAGAATGATACGGTTAATTCATTAACTATAAATGCAGGTATTAATACATATGTAGGGACATCGTCTCTAGTTTGGGGTCTTGGTAAGTTTGCTAGTTTCATAAATTGGTAAATATATTTTTCATTTGTCTGTTTAAACATAAATTCTCGTATTGGTTTT
>JAVZJF010000220.1:0-2035 GCA_038870935.1 Candidatus Anstonellales archaeon
TTTTTCTGTTTGTGCTAAGATTATAAATTTATTGTCTCTTGTTTTTACGATTGATTTAACATTATTTAAGTAATCTATCTCATATAACTTCTGCCATATAATTGATCCATTTAAATCGATTTTGATTATCCAAATAGCAGGAAATTTGTTTGATGTGGGTCTGTTTATTTGGCCAACTATTAAGTAACCATCATCTAATTCTTCTATTGTTACTCCTATATCATCGCCGTATACTTTATAAAATTTAAACCAATCTGTTGTGCCATTATTTTTAAGCTTTAATAAGCATAAATCATTGTAATCATAGTTTTCTTCAGGACTGAATTCTTTTTTCGCAGTACATAAAACCATATAATTATCATTTCTTGTGTGAATAATCTTGTTGATATTTAAATCTATGTAATTTGAGTCATTTAACCAATAAGAATAACTCCATTCTATTGCGTTGATTTTGTTCAGCTTGTGAATTTGTGACCATCTATATATTAATAAGTTGCTATCTCTATCAATGGTTAGATTAATTTGTTCTTTAGCTCTACAAAAGAAGGTGTGCAAATTCTCAGTTTTATCATAGTTATTTACATCGATATAAGGTGTGTCATCTAATGTCTCATATAATAAGATGTCAGATAATTCATAATAGGTATCGACATCAGAATACAATTGAATATTATCAATACAGTTTGCTATCAATATTGAAGAAATTAGGACTGTCCAGTAGTTGAGTTTAATAGAAGTATCTTCTTTCATCACTAAGTATTATACCATATAACTCTAATACAAACAAAATGCTTTATATAAACCTCTTGATTATGGGCGATTGTTGTGTAATAAGGTTAAATGCTATGGAATGTAATAAAATTATTTCACTGAGAAGAGCCTTTTTTCAGGTTCTAATAATTTTTCTTGTGTGGAGAGGAGCACTTTTTGTCTTTGATTTTATTGGGATGAGTTATACTTCCGAGAGGACAAATAATTCAAATAAGGACTATCAGGCATATCCTCAAAAAGAGCGGTATTTTCTGGATGGCTGGTTTAGGTGGGATTCAGGCTGGTATAAGAGAATTGCAGAAAAAGGTTATTACATCGAGGGACACCAGAGCAATGTCGCCTTCTTTCCGCTCTTCCCATACCTCTCAAGATATTTAGGTTATATTGTTGGGTCACATTTTTTGGCGGGGTTTATCATTTCTAATATATCTACGCTGTTTGGGATATTTTTTATGTACCTTATTGCCCTTTCAATGACAGATGAAGAGAGGGCAAAAAGGTCAATAATTTTGCTTTTATTATTCCCTGCATCTTTTTTTCTTTCGGCTTATTACACAGAAGGTTTGTTTTTACTGACTATTACAGGTAGTACTTATTTCTTTTTTAAGAGGAATTACTTTTTGTGTGGGCTTTTTGGAATGGCAGCAATGCTTACTCGTTCAACTGGTATTATATTATTTATTTCATTCGGATTATATCTTTTTTGGGAACTCATAAAGAAGAGAGAAAAGTTCTCTCTTTCTATATTATTTCTTTTGCTTATTCCATCTGGACTACTCATATTTATGCTTATGCTCAAGTTCCAAGTGGGTGACCCTTTTGCCTTCTCAAAATATCAGGCAGGTTGGGGTAGACATTTTGTATTTCCATTGTTTACGCCTTTTATAGAACTTTATAAGGTAAACTGGTCATTTCCACGCGATGATGTCAATATGCAGAGATTTATGGAGGCAATAACCTCAATATTCTTTCTCATAATTGCTGTTGCAATGATTTTAAAAAAATACAATCCTGTTCTTTGGATGATTGTTTTGTTTGGAGTCTTAATGCCTCTTTCTACTGGTAAGGTAATGTCAATGATAAGATTTGCATCGGTCTTGTTTCCTGCATTTTACTACATATCTGATATATGTGAAAATAGAAATATTGAAAGATTTATTATATTCCTCTTTGCCTTCTTCCTTTCAATATATAACCTAAGATTTTTGAACTGGTTTTGGGCGGGATGATATAATGCATTTTTTAATAAGAAGATCGGAAGAGC
>JAVZJF010000221.1:0-2018 GCA_038870935.1 Candidatus Anstonellales archaeon
AAGAAATTAGAAAGATCTTCAATCGTTTTTTTTAGCTCATTTTTACTTTCTTCGTATCTTTTGTCAATGCTTGCTTTGTAAATATTAAAATTAGGACTATTTAACATCTCCATTACTGTAAGTGAAAGACTTGAATTACAAACTCTTAAATGATTTATTTGTGAATTCCAATATTTGATATCATTTAATAAACTACGGTACTCTTCAAGAAGTTTTTGTAAATAAATTATTTCATTTCTAATATCTTCTGTAACAACGTTCTTTTGTCGAACAAAACTATGAATGTTATTTCTACCAGTTCTACTACGACTCTTTGATAATTTTCTATTTATAAAACTGGCCATAATACAAATTTAGAAGAAAACCTTTTAAACACTTGTTATAGTTTTTGGCAATTAACGTGTTTATACTAAAATTAATTCAGTCTTCATCTTCCTGATCTAAAAAATCTCCCAAGTATGTGCCTTGATTCTTAGAATTTTTCTTCTCTAACGGAATCTCTATCTCTTGCTCTTCAAATAAGTTTATGCCCAAAAACTTTTCAAGCTTATGAATTAATTTTTCATCAGGCAAAGTTTTTTGCTTTTCAACTCTCTCCAAGTAGTTTTCTTGTTCATTAATTGCTCTAGCTAAATCTGTTCTTGTTAACCCTTTCCTTTCTCTAGCAGCTTGAATAACTTTACCGTAATTTTCAATCAAAACTTTTTCAACTCTTTGAATTTGAACACTCTTTTGCAGCTTTTGAGTGTTTTTGAATTCTTGTGATTCTTCATAAACCAATTCTCCGTGCTTTTTGCAATTCGCACAAACATCAAAAAAACTATTTTCTACTTGAACTTTGTACAACTTATCTGATTTTCTTCCACAAATCTCGCATTCCATGCTCATCACTCGCCATTTGTAAAATAGTAACTAACAACTATATATTTTATATATTAGTTGCTTATGATTATAAGATACTTATCTTTTTATTAAAGTTGTTAAATATGACTGACAATGAAAAAAAATCAAATCCAACGAGTAAAATAATTGTGGAAAAAGAACCTACAATCTTTGATCTAATAATAATATTTCTAATTGGTGTTGTGATTATCAATCTTTATGTTCAATTGTTCAATCTGAATACACTACCAGGAATTATAAAAATCTTTATTCTTTTGCTTACTCTATATATGGTCTCTCTCACAATCGCAAAAATCTTCAAAACCGAATCACATTATGGAATTGTCATGGTCCGATCACAAAGATACATTTCAATAATTGACCAACTAGCTACAAAGTATAAGAAAGAATTGATATTTTTTTCAGACATAGCAGTAGCTATGGCATTCGGAATATTCTCATATTTCATGATAAAAGAAAAGAAAAAAACAAAAGTAGCATTAGGTATAGTCCTTGCAATGATTATCAATCTCCTTGTAATGCCATTTATATTCCCACTTACTGCACAACTAATAAGTGCTAAAGAAATAAAAGAATATAGAGAACAAGTAAGTACACAAAGATCTGAACCATTAGTTAGCTTAATTCTAATTGGCTTAACTGCTTTGTTTGGATACATTGCTTCTTCATTTATTCTTCTTTTTTTACAAACACTCATAATAATTAACTTGTTTGTTCAAGCATTCAATAATCAAATCCCTGCAGAAAAGATTACTCCAGGAGCAGTGCCAATAATTCCTGGTATAACAATTCCACTAATAGAAGGGATAATTGCATTGGCAATAATATTAATCGTACATGAATCTTTTCATGGCCTAATAGCAAGAATACATGATATAGAAATAAAAAGTACTGGCCTAGTATTTTTTGGCCCTATACCAATAGGTGCTTTTGTAGATCCAGACGAAGACAAACTGTTTAAACTAGAAGAAAAATTACCTATAAAAAGAGTTGTATCCTCTGGACCTGTTTCTAACTTGATTTTATCGCTCGTTATTCTAATTACTCTATTGATCTTTAATTTTTCTATGTTCTTTTTATTCGCAGAAAGCAATATCAAAAATTTACAAATATTC
>JAVZJF010000222.1:0-2002 GCA_038870935.1 Candidatus Anstonellales archaeon
AATGGATCCTCCCTGTTTCTTTACCAAATGAACATTATATAGATCTGCCACAGTCATACAATATATATTTTCAAGAATTTTCTTTGCCTGATATTCTGTTTCTACATATATTCTTACTGAATTTCTAGTGCTAAGTGCTGTAAATTTTAGATTCAAAGTTTTTAATTTCTCTTCTATTTTTTCCAATTCTTGCATAATAATTTACTAAGCTTTTAATATTATATCCTGCAAGTCCTGCTATGCTTCCAATAACTAATGATAAAATAAAACCATCAATTTTGAAATAAATTATATTAAAGATTTCTAAAATCGTTAAACATACTATTGCTGTTATTATTATTAATGTTTTGTCATTCATAAAAAGTAATAAACAGCGCAAATTATTTAAATAATTTTCGGCGCAAAAAAATAAAAATTAGAGTTGCTTTAGTATATTGCCTAAATTACTTACAAATTTCTCATACTTTACTAACTTTTCTCTATTTGCTATCAATAATTTTAATCCTGCTAAGATCTGCATTTTTATTAATACTTCTGCTAATTCAAACTTTAGATCTCTTAATTTCCACCAATAATATCCTATTTTATTTGATTGATTATTAGATCTTATTTCTGCTAATATTCCTAGGAAATAATCTGTCATTTTTGCTAACAATATTTTTGATTTGTGAAGATAGATCTCTGCTATCATTTTATCACTTGTTTTATAAATTCTTTTATAAACTTTCTTAAAAGAATCATAAAAGACTAATGCTATTTCATCTCTAACTTCTCTGAAAGTTTCATAAAGTTGTTGAAGTTTCTGTAATTGCTCTTCTTTGAATATTAATAACTCAGACATGTTTTTATTAATCTGCAAATTCTTTTATTAATGCTTCTATTTCTTCACTATAACTTTCATCATCCATTTCTTTTATTACTGATCTTATTTCTTGTTTGCTCAATCCGCTCTTTGATAGTTCTTTTATTTTCTCGATCATGGTTCAATGAACATTATATCTTCATAGTGTTCTAGATCGTAGCTTATTGGTTTCATTCTATCTATTATCCATTTTCTTTCTATATATTCATCGTTGCTTTCTCGGTAGCTTCTTATTTTTGCTACCTCATTGAGCTCTTTTTTGTATTTTTTAAACCAGTTCATGCTTTTAATTATCATAAGCAGAGACATTTATGCTTTTCAGGCGTTAAAACCGCAGAAACATTTTTATGCAGTTATTATTTTTAATTTTTTGCGCTAACTATAGGGGGGACCCCAAACTATGTGCGCATTTTTCATATTTTTCTACGAAATAAAAATGTTTTGAGGTTAGCCGAAAAGCTTAAAGTCTCTGCGTAATTTTTTTATGAACTGGTTAATACAAAAAAGAGCGCGATTAAGAAAATGTAAAGAAAGAAAAAGTTATTGTTGCATGATGGAAATGAAAATTAATAAAAGTTTAGAAGATAAAGTGCATTTGCAAATAATGTATAACTATATTGCCGAAATTAATATAGGGGGGTCCAAACTATATTTCGGCAAAACTAAATTACATTATACGCGACTAGTATATTTTTTAGCAATTTATGTGCATGCATTTTTGCGAAAGCAAAAATGCATATACAATTTTTGCTAAAAACTACTGTATTCGCGTAAAAATATTTTTGCAAATGCGCTAAAATTAAAATATTTATTCTTTACTACTATATTATGGTGCTAGTAGAAAAACTTGGACTACTTGCACAAAAATGGCAAAATAGAGCAATAGCTGCACAAACTGACTACGAGCAAGCAGTATCTGCAACACCAACAAGCTATTGGCAGCAAAGAACTTTAGCTGCTGCACAAACATATAATCAAGCAATGCAGCAAGTAATAGCAGAAAATAGATTTGCTGCTGGCGTTTCTAATCCAAAAAAGGACTGGCAAACTCAAACAAGAGCAAAAGCACAAAGAAGAGTTCAAGGAATTCAATTAAGTGCAAACTTGTGGGCAGAAGGATTTAGACCATTTGCTGAAGCA
>JAVZJF010000223.1:0-4304 GCA_038870935.1 Candidatus Anstonellales archaeon
GTGTTTACTCAATTCATTACAAAAAGAATTATCAGGTACTCTGACTCCAATTCTGTCTTCAGCAATATATCTATTTAAGAATCTTAATTTTTTTGGCTTGATTAAAAGAGTAAATGGATTAGGTAAGAATTTTGTTATTATATCATATTCGTCATCAGAAAGTTCGCAAATTTCTATAATCCTTTCTTTAGTTGTCATAATAGACAACAATTTTTTTTCGCTGCGTTTTTTAATAGTATAAATTTTTTTAACTGCTTTGACACTTATAGCGTTTGCACCTAATCCGTATAGGGTGTCTGTAGGATATACTATAATTTTGTTTTGGAGTAATGCGTTACTACATATCTCTACAATCTCATGTAAATTATCTTTTTTAAGATTCAATATTTTGAAAGGTGCCAAATTATCAGAAGCTATATCGAGTTTGGTATCACTCATTACTAATTACCTCTATCCGCATCCCTATAATTTTTTCTAATTCATTTATTCTACTCCCCTTTTTCCCTAAGACTTTGTGTCTATCTTTACTATTAACATAAAGCTTGATTATGTTATTTTCTACTTCAATATGGAAATTCCTTTTTAATAATTTTTCCAAAGTTCTTTCAAAAGATTTTAATTTTTGTTCGAAATTACTTGCAGATTTATCAGTTGGAATAACAACAGTTTCTTCGCCAAATGTATAGATCTCATATTCAATAGTTTTATTTTCAGCATTTATGACTTCAATAACAGGTCTTGCTAAATCTTTCTCAAACATTCCTGAAGGGATTTTAACTGTGTAGTTTAAATAATAGACTTTTTTTATCTTACCAGAATGGATATAAATAATTGTATCTAATATTTGAGGAATCATTCCCAAATCAACTCTTCCTATGAACCTTTGAATCGCGTCAATAGGTTCAGTTGCATGCACTACTCCAATCAATCCTATACCAGCTAAACGTAAATCAGTAAAAATCTCAAAATCCTTAGTTTTTCTCAATTCATCAAAGATACAATAATCAGGTCTTGCTAACAAAATAATGTCGCTTATAGCATCATAAGAGTCTTCATTTAAGCCGTATTGGGTTATCTCCTTCCAAACTTGTAAATCTCTTGGGGATTCAATAGTCTTTACGATTTTATTTTTTTTTGAATAGTATTCAGCTAGGGCACAAGCAAAGGTGGATTTGCCCATGCCGGGAGAGCCACAAATTAAAATTCCTTCTGCTTTTGAGTCAATCCTGTTCATAAGCTCTTGTGATATATTGTATTCTGTTAAATTTTTCTTTATTAGTGGTTTTACAATAGTAATCTCATAACCATCTGACATAGGTGGTTTTGTTATTATTATTCTATACTCTCTTAACTGAATAATACTATAGCCTTCAGCATCTTTCTCTATGAATGAGTTATAATCTTGTTTAGCAAGTTCAATTATCATAGAACCTAAGTTACGTAATTCTTTAGGCGATAGCTCCTTTTCATCTATCTCTATTAATTTTACATTTCCAGGCAACCCTTTCTTTGCCATAGGTTTACAATATTCTTTAAGATGAACGCTTTGAGTATACTGATCAAAATAATGAATGAATGGTAAATCTCTTTTTTCATTATCTAAAGGTTCTAAATAAAGAACGTTGATACCTAAAATTTTTGCGATTTCTTTTTGAACCCTATCACAAGTAATAAGAGTGGCATTAATCTCTAAAGCTAAATCCCTGATTAAAGCGTCTATTTCACCTTCTTTTGCTTTTTGAATTTGACTTTTCATTGGTCTAGTACCTTCAAATTCTACTTTTATATTTTTTGATCCTTGTAGACTAATCAAGTCTTTTATAACTTTGAGACCTGCAAAACCAATCTCTCTTTTTGTGTTTGCTTGATGCTCTAATTCAGAAATAGCTTCTTTAGGTATGATCAATATGCCTTTAATTATGTCTTCTTTAACTAATGAGACTATTCTTCCATCAATAATGGCGCTAGTGTCAACCACATAGTAGTTATCAAAATTACTTACTTCTCCTTGATTAGTCATAAAAACCATCCTTGCATCTATTATTTAGTAATATACTTTAAATTCAAAGCTTCTAAAATTTCATCAATTCCTGTTTTCCACGAATATTTGAATACAAATCCATAATCCTTTATTTTTTTTGAGCTGATAATCCTGTCATATTTTAATTGGTCTACCAAAAAATGATAGTCTCGCTTTAAAAATAATTTTACTAAAAAACTTGGTAATTCTAAAAATGGTTTTGAAAAAAGTGATTTTTCGCAAACATAATTAACTAAAGTTTCCTGAGTGATATTATCATTACAAACGTTGAATATCTCTTTAACATTTTTATTTTTCATTAAAATGTCTAAAGAAAAAAGAATCGCGTTAACTAAATCTTTAACATAAACTAATGGGATATGTGCTTTTTTATTGATGTATACAAATTTTTTCTTCCTGAGCATTTTATAAACAGTTTCAAAACCTAATAGATATTCTTTACCAATAATAATTGCAGGCCTCAATATGACATAATTATTAAACTTATAAATTATTTCTTCAGCGCGTAACTTACTTAAACCATACACTGAAGCAGGTTTCAGTTCATTTGTTTCACAAATTTCTTGATTATTTGTTTTTTCGTTATATACCGCAATAGAACTTATGTAAAGTATTTTATCAACATTGCAATTTTCCTTTAATATTTCTAAAGGTTTTACATTAACTTTATATAGTTCCTCATAAGGTTTATTGTAATTAACTTCAGAAGCAAGCCATATTACAAGATCAAATTTTTTATTTTTCTTAAAGAACACATATAAATCTTCTTCACGAGTCAACTCAATGTCAAAAAAATCATACTTTACTAAAGTTTTATTTTCGAGATTATCAAAGAATTCTTTTACAAATTGCTTTTTATCATTTCTTACTAAAAACAAGAAATTTAGCTTATCTTTTGTGTTTGTATATAAAATACTAATTAAGTTATTGAAGTTGTTAAGCAATTCACTACCTAATTTCCCTGTTATGCCAGTTATTAAGATATCCATAAAAAAATTTTGTATGCATTCTTATTTATGCTTATTTCACAAAATTGCTCTGATGTTTTAAAGCCCAATATTGAAATAAAACAATTTCCTGATGGAGAAAGCTATGTAAGAATTCTTTCAAACTATTCAAATGAAAATACTGTAATGCATAGATTATATCCTAATCAATCTAAATCCATATTTGAATTACTCCAAATAATTGATACTTTAGGTGAATATCAAAAAGAAATAGTTTTAATTATCCCTTATATGGCATATGCTCGTCAAGAGAGAAGAGTAATTGACGGAGAAGCTATAAGTGCAAGAGCCCTTATAAGGGCTTTAGCTTCATTTAACGTTAAAAAAATAATTACATTTGATTGCCATTTCATGAAAGAGAGCAAAAGTGAAACTTTATATGGTGTTGAGTTAATTAATATCCATTTATCACAAGCATTAATACAACATGCTAAAGAAAAGTTACATTCAATTACTTCTAAAAACGAAAAAATAATTGTTATTGCTCCTGATAAAGGGGCTTCTTACATGAATGTTGATACTTATTTTCTTAAAGAAAGAGGAGAATATGTAAAAACCAATAATGATAAAACATACAGAGTGATTAAGAAATTGGATTATTCGTTAGTTGAAGAGAAAATAAAGAGTGAGAAGATATCTAATGCTATTTTGATAGACGATATTATAGCATCAGGCACAACAATCATTGAAGCAGCAAAATTATGTAAAGAATTAGGGATAAAAAATTTGGCAGTTTGTTGCACACACGGACAGTTTTTAAACAATGCCGACAATAAGATTTTAGAATACGCAAAATTCATTGTCACCTCAAACACAATATTAAATCCATATTCAGAGGTCAACTTTATCGATTATTTGCCTAAAAACAAAATTTAGGTTAACCAATAAAAACTTTAAGCTTGTTTTTATATAAGATGCGTAAAAAATTGTGAGAATATGCTGCATAAGATAAATGAGAGTACTAAGATTTTAAATAAAAAATTTTTCAATGTTTTCAAATTAGAGGTGCAAAATTTCTTCATAACTTTATTATTGTTTTTCTCATCACTGTTATTTTTTGTCACCCCTATAATCATTATGTTTTTTACTAATAACCTCCTTATTACTACATTCTCATTAGTGTTAACTATTGCTATATTTTTGATATTCTATAACGGCAAGAGAATAGCTTATTTTGCCTCGGTAAATCTTTTGCGAAAAACAGGGAATACTCAATTTTCATTTTATATGGAGAATTATGTGAAAGGCTTATCAAA
>JAVZJF010000224.1:0-2662 GCA_038870935.1 Candidatus Anstonellales archaeon
ATTGAGAATAGCTGATTTTATTTCAAAAGCTATTTCGAACTTCTTTTCAAGTTCTTCACTAATGAACACGTTGTTTGATTGTGGAAATTCCAATAAAGCAATTGATTTATTTTGGAGAAACTTTCTGAAGAACTTTTGATAAGCGTATTCAGTAACAAAAGGGGTTATTGGATGTAATAATATTAGAGCATTAAGATAAACATGGAAAAATACTTTGAGTGCATCTTTATCTTTGTTTTCTATTCTTTCTCTGACAATTTTCAAATACGATCTACTCAGATCCTCGACTAAAAAGTTTGAGACCTCATTAGCTGCTTTAAAGGTCTCAAAATTAGAATAATAATTATCAACTCTTTTTATCAGGCTATTTAATTTAGAAATTATCCATTTGTCTTCATTAGTTAATTCAGAATAATTAATTTTTGATAAATTTGAAGCATCTTCATTTAAGTTATAGTTTTTTTCAAGATAATTAAGAATGTTATAAATTATTTCGAGCATTCTTGAAGAGTCTTCCATTTCTTCCCAAGAGAATTTCAAATCGTCCCAGGTTGTTGCCTTAAGAGACCATAGTCTAAAAGAATCAGCACCATGTTTCTCAATAATTTCTTCTAATGGAACGTAATTTCCTAGGCTTTTGCTCATTTTTTCGCCTTTTGAATCAACAAAGAATCCATGCATTAAGACATTCTTATAAGGAGCGATTCCGTTGTATGCAACACCCATTCCGAGTAAAGAATAAAACCAACCTCTCGTTTGGTCTTTTCCTTCTACGATAAAATCGCATTGTTTTAATTGTTTTTTCTCTAAGTTTTCATAACCATAAGTGCCTGCCCAAACTGCGTTACCTGAATCAAACCAAACATCTAAAATATCTTTTACTCTTATCATGTCGTTTTTACATTTTTTACATTTTATGACAATTTCATCTATATAGGGTCTGTGTAAATCGTTTATTTCTGTCTTCAATTCTTTTACAGAGCCAATAAACAGAACGTTGTTGCATTCAGGATTAACGCATTTCCAGATAGGTAAAGGTATACCCCAGTATCTCTGTCTACTTATGCACCAATCAGGAGCATCTTTTACAAAGTCTGAAAATCTTGTTTTTGCAAAATCAGGGTACCAATTAACAGTATCGATTTCTTGAAGCATTTTCTCTTTAATTTCAGAGATTTTGATGAACCACTGTTTAGAAGAAATAAATATTAAAGGAGTTTTACATCTCCAGCAATGTGGATATCTATGAGTATGTTTAGTTTTATAAAGAAGGGCATTTTTTTGTTTAAGGTCATTTATTATTACTTCGTTTGCATCAAACACATACATTCCAGCATATTTTTTAGCTGTTGAATCATATTTACCATTTTCTTCAACAGGGCAATAGATTTCAATGTTATATCTTTTTCCGATTATGTAGTCTTCTGGACCATGGCCAGGGGCAGTATGCACCAATCCAGTACCTTCTTCTATTGAAACGAATTCGTCAGACATTACTACTTTTCTATGGTAATTTTTGCCAATAAATTCTTGTAGAGGATGTTCATATTCAATTTTATCTAATTTTTTACCCTGGAATTGCTCGATAATTGTAGCATTAACTTTAGTTAGTTTCAAAAGATTTTCGAGCAAAGGTTTTGCTAAAATCCAATACTCATCAAAGTCGTTAACATAAACTTTAACATATTCGACTAAAGGATTTGCCATAATGGCCATATTTGCGATTAACGTCCAAGGAGTTGTTGTCCAAATTATTAAATATTCGTTTTTAGAGTTTTTTATTTTGAATTTGACGTAGATTGATGGGCTTTGATGCTCATCGTATTCCAATTCATAATTTGCAACAGTGGTTTCACATCTTGGACAATGAGCCAAAACATAAAGGTCTTCGTAAATAAGATTTTTTTCCCAGACTTCTTTTAGAGCCAGCCATGTACTTTCTATATACTCGCTTTTATAAGTTATATAAGGATTATTCCAATCCATCCAGACCCCTAACCTCTTAAATTCATCTGACATTATGCCCATGTATTGAGAAGCAAACTCTTTACATTCTTTAATAAAGTTTTCTACTCCTATTTTTTCTTCAATTTCTTTTTTGTTCTTCAGCTTAAGTTTTTGCTCAACTTTTACTTCTATAGGTAATCCATGAGTGTCATAACCGGGTCTTGCTGTACAGTCATAACCTTTTAGCCAATGGTATCTCAAAACACAATCTTTTATGCATTTGTTCCAAGCAGTTCCAGGATGAATTTGTCCAGTAGCATAAGGAGGTCCATCAATAAAAATGAATTTGTTTTTAGATTTTTTGTTTTTTGCTTTGACCTCTTCGTAAATGTTTTCTTTATTCCAAATTTCCAAAACATAAGATTCTAAATCTTTATGGTTCCTCATAAATTTCAGCTCATTGAATTAATTTTCAACAATTACATAATTTTAAATAAGTTATTTTTAAAAGATGTTAGAAAATATAGTTAAAAGAGCGTATTATTAACTTAGTTTCAAGAAAGTGATCATATGAAATTAAAGGACAATGACTCATATGAAGATAATTTATCTTATTCTCAAGATTCTTTTTTACCTTTTACTGAGAAATATAGGCCTAAAACTTTGAAGGAGATAGTTAATCAGAAGGAGATTGTGAGTCGCCTCGAAGGATTTG